>JAPOLF010000002.1 GCA_029977305.1 bacterium
TGAACGTGGTGCCGATGCAGGTGCTCGCCCACCAGATGGCGGTGGTCAAGGGCGTGAACCCCGACACCTTCCGCTGGGACGACGAGCGCTACCGCGACGCCTACGCGATCCTCCATCTCTGATCGGAGGCGCGGCGAATCATCCCGCGAGCGTGAATCGATCTGGACTCATGCGCAGCAGGCTGATGTCGAGGTCCACCTCATCGCGCTCGACGAGGTCGGCGATGATCTCGCCCACCACCGAGGCGAACTTGAAGCCGTGCCCGGAACAGGGTGAGGCGAGCACCACGTTCTGATGCAGCGGGTGGCGGTCGATGACGAAGTGCTCATCGGGCGTGTTGGTAAACATGCAGGCACGCAGACCGACCGTCGGACCGGAAGCGGAGGGGAAGTAGCGGTCAACCACCTCGCGCAGCACGGCTTCGTCACGGGCGTTGGGGTCGCGGTCCATCGTGTCGGGATCGACGATCTCCTCGAGGTGGTGGTAGCGGCCGATCTTGAAGCCGGGGACGCCGTGGACAGGGAAGCCGTAATAGCGCCCCTCCTCGACGAGCAGGTTGAAGACCGGGAAGGTGCTCGGCAGGTAACGATCGGGCAGGAGCGGCTGGAACCACCCGAGGACCTGCCGCTCGGGGATGGCGAGCGGCGCGAAGCCGTCGATCAGCTTGCCCATCCAGGCGCCGGTCGCGAGCACGAGTTGGTCAGCGGTGTACACGGTGCCGCGGTCGGTTTCGACGCGGACGCCGTCCTCCCCGGCGCTCCAGGCGACGATGCCCTCGCGGGCGTGGATCTCGGCACCGGCCGCGACCGCGCCGAGGGCATGTGCGGTGACGCATGCCTCGGGGACGAGGAACCCGCCATCGGGTTGGAGCACCGCGCGGTGGGTGCTCGGCAGGCGGTATCCGGGGAAGCGATTGTTGAGCTCGTCGCCGGTGAGGACTTCGTGGCGGATGTCGTGCTCGATGCAGGAGGCGAGAGATGCGGCGAAGACGACCTCGTCGGCCCCGCTGGCATCGATGGACCCGGTGACATGAAGCAGCGTCTCGCCGAACTCGGTCTCCAATTGGTTCCAGAGGGTGAAGGCGCGACGGAGCAGGGGGACGTAACTCGGGTGCTCGTAGTAGGCGAGACGGATGATCCGCGTGAAGCCGTGGTGGGAACCCATCGTGTGGGGGATGTCGAACCGCTCCAACCCGAGGGTGCGCAGGCCGCGCTTGGCGAGGTGGTAGCAGGCCGCGGAGCCCATCGAGCCCAC
This sequence comes from bacterium, assembly GCA_029977305.1. GTDB lineage: Bacteria > Chloroflexota > Chloroflexia > Thermomicrobiales > UBA6265 > CADCWF01. Next base: position 1,255 of record JAPOLF010000002.1, read on the forward strand.
GCCGGCGACGATGACATCGTAGTGCGCTGTGTTCATCGGGGTGCTCTCCTCACGGCGGCCAGATGCGTCCCCATCATTATCCCGCCGATGGGCACGGTTGGCTGCAGATCGGCAAGGAGGGGCCCACGTTGCAGGGTGTCGGTCAGGAAATCAGGCGCGTCCGGCCGAGCCGAGGATGCCGATCCGATTGCGCGCAGCGGCGATGACGGCGTCTTTCGCCTCCTCGAGCACGGCACGGGCGTCGGTCTCGTGCCCGGGGCGAACAGCGCTTTCGCGCAGCGCGTTCATGAACACCTTCTGCAGGGCGGTGGAGAGATTCACCTTGGTGATCCCGGCGCGAACCGCTCGGGCGAGTGTCTCGTCATCAACCCCGGACGATCCGTGCATCACGAGTGGCACCGGCACCGCCTGCCGCAGGGCTTGCACCAAGCCGATATCCACCACCGCGCCGGTGGTGGCCATGCCGTGCACCGTGCCAATGGCGACGGCGAGCGCATCAACCTTCGTTGCTGCGACGAACTGCGCGGCCTGATCGGGGTCGGTGCCGTCCTTCGGATGATGGCCGTCGCGGGCGTGGCCGACTTGTCCGAGTTCGGCCTCGGCGGAGGCGTTCGCGGCGTGGGCGCAGGCGACGACCTTGCGGGTCCAGACGATGTTCTCCTCGAAGGGGAGATCGGCGCCGTCGAACATGACAGAGGTGAACCCGGCGTCGAGAGCGTCCTCGCAGGCATCGAGGCTGGCCCCGTGGTCGAGGTGGAGGACCACGGGGACGGGGGCGGCATCGGCCATCGATTCGGCGAGGGCGGCGATCGGCCCGAGTCCGGCGTACTGCACGGTGCGAGGGCTGACCTGCACGACGACGGGCGATCGCTCGGCGACGGCGGCGCCGATGGCGGCCTGCAGGAATTCCAGATTGAAGATGTTGAAGGCTGGCACCGCGTACCCACCGGCACGCGCCGCCGCAAGCATTTCCCGACCGCTGACCAACGCCATGGTGCTGTCCTTGTCGCTCCCTGATGGTGGACTGCCCCTATGATAGGGCGATGCAGCGGGAGCCCCGCCCTGATTCCGTGAATGTGCGGTGAATTTGGGACTCCCGGCCCGAGACGCAGTGCGAGAAACGAGGAAGACCCGATGACGGCGTTGGACGTGCTCTCGCTCGGCATGATGATGGGCGAGGTGGCACCGCCGCGGGCTGGAGCCTCGGTGGCCGAGAGTCCCGACCTGGTGCTGTTCCCCTCGGGGTCGGCGACGATCTTCGTGATGGCATTGGCGAAACTCGGCGCGCGTGTGGGGACGCTCTCGCGAGTGGGGGACGACGAACTCGGCCGGTGGATGTTGGAGCGGGCGCATGCCGCGGGCATCGACACCTCGGGCGTGCGCACCGTGTCGGGGCAGCTGACCCCACTCGCATTGGCGAGCGTTGATGAGCAAGGCAAGAAGCGCTACGCGTTCTACCGATTCGATGGCACCTGCGATCCGTTGGCGACGCTGCGCTCGGCGGATGTGGAGGATGCGACGCTGCGGCGCGCCCGCGTCTTCGATGTCGGCGAGGCGAGCCTGCGGTCTTCGGTCCTGCGCGGCGAGACGCTCGACCTCATGGAGCGTGCGCGCGCCTTGGGATGCGCGGTGTGTTACACGCCGAACTACCGGGCCTCCTCGTGGAAGGGCGGCGCGGAGGAGGCGATGCGGGTGCAGCGCGAGGCGATCGCACGGTGTGATGTCGCGCTGATGAACGCGGAGGAGGCGGAGCTGATCACGGGCGAGCGCGAGGTGCTGCGGGCGGCCGCCGCGTTGACGGAACTCGGCCCCACGATCGTCGCAGTGACCGACGGTAGCCACGCCACCACCCTGTTGGCCGATGGCGCGGTGACCACGCTTCCGGTGGTGCCGACGACGGTCGTCTTCGACATCGGTGCGGGAGACACCTTCCACGCCGGATTTCTCGCGGCGTGGACGAGCGGCATGGACCCGGTGGAGAGTGCGCACTTCGCCCTGCACGCCGCGGCGCTGAAGATCTCCCGCCCGCCTGATCCCTCGCTGAACCCGACGCGGGACGAGGTGCTGGCGGCGATGGCGGAGCGACGCTGACCTACGGGCAGTGACTGCCGAACTCCCGGTACTGGGGCGGCTCGGCGGCGTGGTACTCGCGGCAAAGCGCCTCGAGGCGGGATTGCAGCAGTGCGAACAGGCGCGCGCCTTTCTCGGCAGAGGCGACGAGCGGATCGCCCATCACGCCATGTTCCATCTCCCGGCGCCGCTCGGGGAACTTCGCGTAGCGCCCAACCTCGCCGGGGAAGGTGAGGCGCCATTCGTCGCGAACGGCGCGGTTCATGTCGACGAGATCAGGTCGCAGCGCGAGTTGGAGGCTGGTCTCCCATTCGCCCGCGTGGCCGATGCTCAGGCCCTGATCGGAAATCGCCCACGCTTCCAGTTCGTCGTCCGCCATGTGCCAGTAGGTGAGGGCGACGGCCCAGATGTCCTCTTCGGCGAGTTTGACCGCGGTCGCCCACGTGGGCTGCTCGTTTCCGCCGTGGCCGTTGAGGAGGATGATGCGGCGGAACCCATTCGCCCAGATGCTTCGGGTGACGTCACAGAGGACATCGATGAAGGTCTCGAGGCGGAGAGTGATCGTGCCGATCTCCCCCATGTTGTAGTGGGTGAAGCCGTAGGTGACCGGCGGCGCGACGATCACCGGGAACACCTCGATCGCGGCCGCGGTCTCGATCGCGAGGTGGTAGGGGATGCTGATGTCGACATCCTGCGGGCAGTGCGGACCGTGCTGCTCCACCGATCCGACTGGCACGATCACCACCCCGCGCTGCGCGACCGCATCGAGCAACTCGTGGCGCAACATCTCCTGCCACAACACCTTGCGACCATTGAGCGGACGGTGCAGCATCATCGTTGTCCTTGGTGATGGCGGACGAGGTCGAGCACCTCCGCGAGGCGCGTGGCGACGATTCCCGCTTCCTCCTCGGTGAGGCTGAAGGGGTTGACCGAGATTCGGCCGTGATCCACGTAGGACTGGCCGACGGCGATCCGCGGAGTGCCGTCGATCAGGGCGTTCACCGTGGCGATGGCGCGGGCCGCCTGCTCGTCGCCGACGAACTGCACGACCAGCGACGGAATGGGATTGTCATCACTCGTGGCGCGGGTCAGGGTGACATCGGTGCGTTCGGTGAGCGCCGCCTCGACGACATCCAACAACCGATGCCCGCGAACGGTGTCCTCGTGATCGCTGCCTGCGGCGAAGCGGCGGAGCGCGGTGATCAGGCCGGCAATCTCCTCGCGACCCACCTTCATGGAGCGGCCGAAGCCTTGGTGCGGGACCCCACGCAGTGACCCGTCGGCGATGAGGCCGCGGCGGGACCACGTCTCGGGATGGACATCCATGTCTTGGTGCTGCAAAGCGACCGAGGCGATCAGGTCCTTGCGACCGGCGAGGATGCCACTCGCCTGAGGACCGCCGATCGCCTTGCCGCCGGAGAAGACGACGAGATCGGCACCTTCCGCGATGAAGCGGCGGAGATTGCCGCGCGGCGGCAGCTCCGCGGCTGCGTCGACGATCACCGGGATGCCACGTGCATGCGCAATGGCGCATACCTCGCGGAGGGGGACGGTGCCGGGGGTGTTCAACACGGGACAGGCGACGGCGGCGGTGCGATCGGTGATCGCGGCGTCAATCTGCCACGGAGCGGTGCCCCCGGCTCCGGGGAACCCGAGGTAGCCGACCTCGACGAAGGAGACCCCCACCGCGCGGATCGCGTGGTCGTAGCTGTTGCGATGCCCGCGCTGGACGACGACCTCATTGCGCATGCCGGTGGTGTCGGGGAGACGATCCATCGCGGCGACGTCCATCCCGACCACGCAGGCGGCAGTGCCCAAACTCAATCCGGCGGCGGCACCGGTGACGACGTATCCGGCCTCTGCCCCGGTGATCTCGGCGATGACGCGCCCAGCCGCAGCCTGCAATTCGTCAATCGGGACGAACGCTGCCGCGGCCTCCGCCATCGCCGCGACCACTTCCGGATCCATCCGGGTGCCGCCGAGGCGAGTCAGTGTGCCAGCAGCGTTGATCACGGTGGTGAGACCGAGGTCGCGGTAGAGGCTCATGGTGTGCTCCGGTGGGTCGATGGCGCGATGCGGGGGATCGTAGCAGGACAGGGGAACGATCCGGGATGCGGTCGACGGGTGGTGACCCCGTGCAACGGAGCGTGGAGTCGCACTTCACCTCAACAGTGAACCGATGCCATGATCCTGCTAGGATGCGCAAACCGCGTCGGTGAACCGAGGACGGCCCTCGGCGCGGATGCGGAGCAGGAAAGGGGTTTCGGAAATGAGTTCTGGAACTGGGTCCACCCCGACCAACCGACGCCGGCTGCTGCAGCGCAGCGCGGTGATCGGTGCCGCCGGCATGGCGGTCACCGGCCTCGCGGCCGCGCCGGTCGCGGCGCAGGACGGCGCAGGCGGCAAGCTGCAGGAAGTGCTCGATCGCGGCAAGCTCGTGGTCGGCACCGGCAGCACCAACCCGCCGTGGCACTACGAGGACGAGAACGGCGCCCTCGTCGGGTTCGACATCGACATGGCCAAGCTCCTCGCCCGCGCGCTGTTCGGCCTGAGCGACGAGCAGCTGGCGAATCCGGAGGAGATGGCGAAGTACCTCGAGTTCGTCGTCGAGGCGTCGGATGCGCGCATCCCGAACGTCACCTCGGACAAGGTCGACATCGTCTGCCAGTTCATGACGGTGACCCCGGCCCGTGCGCTCGAGGTTGAGTTCACGATTCCGTACTACCGTGAAGCGGTGGCCTTGCTGCTCCCGGCGGACTCGCCGTACAACAGCGCGGCCGAGCTGACCGGCAACGCCGCCAAGGTGGCGATCCTCGAGAACTCGTTCGCCGAGGAGCTGGTGCAGCGCGGCGTCGCCGATGCCGAGGTCTCGACCTACGACTCGGTCGCGAACTCGGTGCTCGCGCTCGATTCCGGCCGCGTCGACGCGACCGCGATCGACCTTTCGACCGCGCAGTTCAAGGCCCTCCAGAACCCGGAGAAGTACAAGGTGTCGACCGACTCCTGGTCGCCGCAGACGTACTCCTTCGCGGTCAAGCCGGGCGATCAGCGCTGGCTGAACTGGGTCAACACCACCCTGCATGAGCTCATGACGGGCGTGGACTTCGGTTACTACCAGACGGCGTACAACGATGCCTTCGGCGTCGAGTTGGCGCCCCCGGCGTCGGGCTTCCCGATCGAGTTCCGCTAGTCGTTTTCGGAGGCACACATCCCGGTCGCGCGCCTGCGTGCGATCGGGAGCCTCCCCCGTGAGGGCCGCTGGGTGTTCGATCTCGACTGGAACATCGTCCTCCGGTATCAGGACCTCATCGTCGAGGGCGTGATCATCGCGCTCCGGATGACGCTGATCAGTTTTGCCATCGGATCGGTGCTCGGGTTGCTGCTGGCCTATGCGCGAACCTCGGGGCGATCGTGGCTGGAGACCCCTGCCACCGCCTACGTCGAGTTCCTGCGCAACATCCCCCTCTTGCTGATCGTCTTGATCTACTACTTCGGGCTGCCGATGGTGGCCTACAAGAACTTCCCCGACTGGCTGGCCGATGCGGTCGTCTTCGATGGGGAAGGCTCGATGATCGTCGCGCTCAGCCTCTACTACGCGGCCTATCTGTGTGAGGTGTTCCGGGCGGGAATCCTCTCGGTCGGCCGCCGCTACCTCGACGCCGGGAAGTCGATCGGCCTGACGAATGTCGGGGTGGCCCGCTACATCACGGTGCCGATCATGTTCCGCAGCGTGTTGCCCTCGCTGACGAACACCGCCATCTCGCTCTTCAAGGACACCTCGATCGCGATGGCGATCGCCGTGCCGGAATTGACCTTCGCGGCGCGGAAGATCAGCACGGACACCTTCAAGGTGTTCGAGGCATGGCTGACGGTCGGCGCGATCTATCTGGTGATCGCGTGGCTGATCGGCGCGGTGATGCGGGCGCTTGAGCGTCGCATCAAGTGGTCGGTGTAGGGCGGCGAGATGGAGAAGACGCTCAGCGCCATCGCGCAGAATCTGGACTTGATGCTCGGCGGCCTCGGGGTCACGCTGGTGCTCTCGGTGCTGATCATCTTCTTCGGCACGATCATCGGCTTCCTCGGCGGCATGGGATTGACGAGCGGCCCGCGCTGGCTGAAGGCGTTGCTGCGGGTGTATGTCGACATCGTGCGCGGCACGCCCCTGTTGGTGCTGATGTTCCTGCTCTTCTATCTGATGCCGGAATTCGGGGTGGACATCACCGGGTTCCAGACCGTGGTGGTCGCGCTGAGCCTCTTCGCCGGTGCGCACATCTCGGAGATCGTGCGCGGCGCGCTCACGGGCATCCCGAAGGGCCAGGCCGACGCGGCGAAGGCACTCGGCCTGACCTATTGGCCGATGATGCGCGAGATCATGATCCCGCAGGCGATGCCGGCGGTGGTCCCGCCGTGGACCAACACCGCGATCGAGATGGTGAAAGGGACGTCGCTCGCATTCCTGCTGAGCGTCTCCGATCTCCTGTTCGAGACGCAGAACGTGGTGGAGCGGACGGGCATCGCCTTGCCGTTCTACTTCACGGCCGCGCTGATCTACCTCGCGGTCAACCTCCTCCTCTCGCGGTTCGGCCATTGGCTCGAGCAGCGCAACCGCTACGCGGCGTGACGACAAGGGTGCAGCAACCATGGCTGATGTGATCCAACCGATGGTCGAGATCGTCGATGTGCGGAAGCGCTTCGGGGACAACGAGGTGCTGAAGGGGGTCAGCCTGACGATCACCCCGGGCGAGGTGGTGTCCATCATTGGCCCCAGCGGATCAGGCAAGACGACCCTGCTCCGCTGCATCAACTTCCTCGAGACCTATGACGGGGGGTGGATCCGCGTCAACGGCGAACCGGTCGGCTACCGGGAGAAGGGTGGCGCGCGGGTGCCGCTGAAGGAGAAGGATGTCGCCAAGCTCCGCGCGGAGACCGCGATGGTCTTCCAGCAGTTCAACCTCTTCCCGCACATGACCGCGCTCGGCAACGTGACCTTCGGCCCGACGCATGTGCGTGGTGTCGCCAAGGACGCCGCCAAGGAGCGGGGGTTGGAATTGCTGGCGCGGGTGGGGCTGCGGGAGAAGGCAGACAGCTATCCGGCGCAGCTCTCCGGTGGGCAGCAGCAGCGGGTCGCGATCGCGCGGGCGCTGGCGATGGATCCGAAGGTGATGCTCTTCGACGAGGTGACCAGCGCCCTCGACCCGGAGTTGGTGGGCGAGGTGCTCGCCGTGATGCAGGGTCTCGCGGACAGCCACGGCGTGACCATGATCGTGGTGACGCACGAGATGCACTTCGCGCGCGATGCCGCGGATCGCCTCGTCTTCATGGATGGCGGGGTGGTTGTGGAGCAGGGCGTTCCCGCGGCGATGATCGAGGATCCGCAGTCAGAGCGCCTGAAGGCGTTCCTCCGCCGGTTCCACAACGCGTAGGGACCCGGCGGAGGTTCGGTGCGCGACTCGGGCTAGGACTCCAATCCGTAGACCGTGCGGGCGGTCTCCTCGTCGATGAACCCGTCGCGGAGATCGGCGCGGACCGCGTCCCGGTCACGCTTGCGCGGATCGCCCCAGCCGCCCCCGGTCCCGGTGATGAGTCGGGCGACATCGCCCTTCTGCAGCGGGTAGCGCGCGGTTTTGCCGGAGAGGTGCGAGGGGCGGCCGTCGGCGTGGATGATCTCGACACCGTTGCCCGTGCCGCTGTTGCCGCCGTCGACTCCCCATGGAACGAACTTGTGACGCCCGAAGGTGGCGGTGATGAAGCCGCCGTCGTCGCTGAGGATTCGGTAGTCGCGGATCAGGCCCGCCCCGCCGCGGAACTCGCCCTCGCCGCCGGGGGCGGTGTTGAATGCGTAGCGGTCGACTTGGATGCCGTAGACGAACTCGGTGACCTCGATCGGGAGGATGTAGGTCTCGCCGTCGCCGAGGCAGACGAGGCCACCCTCGCCGTCCTGATCGCAGCCGGCGCCCCAACCACCGGCGTTTGGCTCGACGAGGATGGCGGGCTTCCCGGTGTCGGGATGGATCGTGTAGGTGACGTCGGCGCAGACGCTCATGAAGTGCCCCGCGGCGAGGCGGTGCGGCACGGCCGGCGCCATCGCCTTCCAGACGAGGTCCGCTGCGAAGATCATCGAATCCCAATACGTTGACACCGGGGCGGGGCGCTTCGCGGTGAAGACGGTGCCCTCCGGGCAGACGATCTTCAGCGGGCGGAAGCAGCCCTCATTCGCCGGCACGTGGGGATCGGTCAGGGCCTTGAAGACCATGCGCACCGCCGAGTCGAGGCCGGTCGCGGTGCAGTTGACCGGACCCCGCGTCTGCGGGTCGGTGCCGGTGAAGTCGCAGATCATCTCGGTGTCGGTGACGGTGACCTTCACCTGACAGTGGATGGGATTGGAGGAGACGCCGTCGTCGTCGATCCAGTCTTCGGCGGTGTAGACCCCGTTGGGGAGTTTCGCGAGTTCGCGCCGGGTGAGCACCTCGCCGTAGTCGAGCAGGGCGCGGACGGCGGCGCGGACCTTGTCGACGCCGTGGCGCTCGCACAGCTCGCGGTAGCGCAGCGCGCCGAGGCGGCACGAAGCCACCTGCGCCCAGACATCGCCCAACGTCATCTCGGGGGTGCGGACGTTGGCTTCGATGATGTCGAGCACGGATTGGTTCTGCACGCCGGCGTGGAAGAGTTTCACGCAGGGGAACTGCAGCCCCTCCTGCCAGATGTCGACGCTGTCGGTGGTCCACGATCCCGGATCCTTGCCGCCGACCTCGGTCCAGTGCGCCTTGTTCGCGCTGAAGCCGACGAGGGTGTCGCCGACGAAGATCGGCATCACCAGCGAGACATCGGAGAGGTGGGTGCCGCCGCCGGAGTAGGGGTCGTTGGTGACGATGATGTCGCCGTCGACGAATCCGTCCGGTCCGAACTTCTCGAGTGCGCTCTGAACGGCGAAGGCCATCGTGCCGAGGAAGCCGCCGACGCCATTGCCTTGGGCGACGAGTTGCCCGCGCTCATCGGTGATGCCGCAGCAGTAGTCGAGAACCTCGTAGATGATCGGGCTCTGCGAGGTCCGCTGCAGGGAGACGAACATCTCATCCCCGATGGCGTTGAGCGCCTCCTTGATGATCTCGGTCGTGAACGGGTCGAGCCCGCTCGAGGTGGTGGTGTGGGTGCTCATGGGGGTGCTCCTCTCGGCTAGCGGCCGGCGCCGGTGGTGATCACCAAGTTGCCGATCTCGTCGATCACGGCCGTCTGGCCGGGGGAGATGACGGTGGTGCTTGCGGGCTCCTCGACCACGGCCGGGCCGCTGATCGCACGCCCGAGGGGCAGCGCGCTGCGTTCCCAGATGGTGGCCTCGAGGCGCCCGTGCTCATCGAAATCCACCAACCGCTTGCCCTTGGGCACGCCATCGCCGCCCTGCGTCAGGCGGGAGAGGGCGGGCTTGGGCGAAGGAACGCTGGCAACCACGTGGTAGTTCACGATCTCGGTCGGCGTGTCGAGCCGGAAGGTGTATGCCCGGTTGTGCAACTGGTGGAAGGTCTCGACGACGTCCGCGAGCGAGCCCTCGACTGGGAACGGGACGCGGACGGTGTGCTCCTGTCCTTGGTATCGCATGTCGGCGAATTGCTCGATGACCACCGCGCTCGGCGACTCACCGCGATCGGCGAAAAACGTGCGTGCTTCCTGCGAGAGCGCGGCGAAGCGCCCGGCGATGGTCGCCGCGGCCGCTGAGGTCGCGGGGGTGACCGCGGTCTGCACGAAATCCTGCAGGGGGTCGGTCATCAGCATGCCCCACGCGGAGAAGTGGCCTGGGGCAGGCGGGATGATCACCGTGTTCACGTGGAGTTCGCCGGCGAGGGCGGCCGCATGCATCGCCCCGCCGCCACCGAAGGCGATGAGCGCGAAATCGCGGGGGTCATAGCCGCGGCGGACCGAGACGAGTTTGAGCGCGTTGATCATGTTGGCGTTGGCGATGCGGATCACGCCGAGAGCAGCCTCGTCGACACTGACGCCGAGGGCGCGGGCGATCGGATCCATGGCGCGGCGGGCAGCGTCCACACTGACCGTGATCTCGCCACCGAGGAAGTAGTCGGGGTTGATGCGTCCTGCTATCAGGTTGGCGTCGGTGACGGTGGGTTGGGTGCCGCCCTTGCCGTAGCAGGCGGGACCGGGGATCGCCCCGGCGCTCTTTGGACCGACCTTCAGCGCGCCGCCGTCGTCGATCCACGCGATGCTCCCGCCGCCGGCGCCGATCTCGACGATGTCGACGACCGGGGCTTTGATCGGGTAGCCGGCGTTGTGCTCGTCGCGCTCGATCCGGTACTCGGTGGTGATCTTGACGATGCCATCGTCGACGAGAGTGCATTTGGCGGTGGTCCCGCCGATGTCGAGGGTGATCAGATCGGTGATCCCGATCGCCTTGCCGATCGCGACCGCCCCGATCACGCCACCGACCGGACCCGATTCGACGAGGTGGATCGGCTGCTCCGCGAGGACCTCAAAGGACTGGGTGCCGCCGTTGGACTTCATCGCGTTGAGGCGGGAGGCGACCCCGGCGCCGCGGAGGTCGCGCTCGAGCGCCCCGAGGTAGCTAGACGCCACCGGTTGCACAAACGCATTCAGCACGGCGGTGGACGTCCGCTCATATTCGCGCCATTCGCGGGTGAGATCGCTGGCGGCGGTGACGGTGACCCCCGGGAGGCGTTGCCGGAGGATGTCGGCGACCTGCCGCTCGTGCGCGGGGTTGGCGTAGCTGTGGAGGAAGCTGACCGCAACCGCACCGACCTCCGCCGCAGCGAGCTCATCGGCCACCGCGTCCACCGTGGCAAGGTCGAGCGGGGTGACGATCTCACCCTTGTAGTTGCAGCGCTCGCGCACCTCGAAGCGGAGATGCCGCGGTACGAATGGCTCCTGCTTGCGGAACCGCAGGTTGTAGATGTCGGGGCGATTGGCGCGGCCGATGGCGAGGACGTCGCGGCACCCCTCGGTGGTGACGAGCGCGGTCTTGGCGCCTTTGCGCTCGGTGAGGGCATTGATCACCACGGTGGTGCCGTGGACGAAGTGGTCGATCGCCTCGGGCGGGACGCCGGATTTGCGCAAGGCGTCCATGATGCCGTCGGCGAAGGCCGGAGGCGTCGAGGAGGCTTTGGCGAGACCGACCTGTCCGGTGGCGTCGTCGAGGTAGACCAAGTCGGTGAATGTTCCGCCGATGTCGGTGGCGAGTCTCACTGGATACCTCCCGGTGATGCGAACGTGGTGGCGGATTAGCGGTCCATCGTGGGCGCGCCGGCTTCGGCGGCGGTGGTGGTGCCTTCGGCGAGGTAGACGTCGTAGACGATCCCCGGTGCGCGCTCCTCGCTCATGAAGGGGGAGAGTTGCTCGCCGGAGTATTCGCGCCATGGGTTGTCGAGCCAGCCTTGGTAGTCTTCCCGCTTCGCCCAGAGGGCGGTGACGAGGACTGGCCCCTCGGGATCGGGGTGGGCGTGGATCTCGACGCTCAGACAGCCGTGCTGCTTCATCGCGTTGCCGGGGACGTCGATGCGCCGGAAGACCTCCAGCAACTGGGCTTGCATGCCCGGCTTGGGCTGGAGGAAGAGCACGCTGCGCGCCGGACCGTGGGACATGGGTGCAACTCCTTGGCATCGAACGCGGATGAGTGACGCCCGGTATCATCGCCCGACACGGGGCAATGGTCCAACAGTGGTGCCCGGTGCGATGTGAGGCACGAATGAGAGAGATCACGGCGGACAATCTGGCGGCATTGGCGATCGGTGCCGGCATTCTCGGGACAGGTGGCGGCGGCAATCCGCGGGTGGGGATGCTCACCGCGCTGCAGCACGTGAAGGCGGGTGCGCCGATCCGGGTCGTCGGGATCGAGGAGGTTGGGGACGACGCCTTCGCGACGAGCGTGGGTGGGATGGGTGCCCCGGTCGTCTCGGTCGAGCGACTGCCGCGCGGAGATGAGCCGCTCAACGCCCTGCGTGCGCTGGAGCACCATCTGGGTCGGGCATTCACGCATCTCATCCCCGGGGAGATCGGCGGCGCAAACAGCATGCGGCCGCTGATCGTCGCCGCGCAGACGGGCCTCCCGGTGGTCGATGGCGACGGCATGGGCCGCGCCTTCCCGGAACTGCAGATGGACACCTTCACGATCTACGGGGTGCCCCCGACCCCGGGGGCGATTTGCGATCCGCGAGGACACGTCGCGATCTTCGATGGCATCGCCGAGGCGCAGACGCTGGAGCGGTACGCCCGCGCGGTGACGATCCAAATGGGTGGCGCTGCCGGATATGCCTTCCCCCCGATGGATGCCGAGCAACTGCGGCGGACGACGATCCCCGGCACCATCACCCTCGCGCAGCGGATCGGCGAGGCGGTGCTCGGGGCGCGCAACGGCCGGGGCAATCCGATCGACGCGGCCTTGGCGGTCTCAGGCGGTCGGCGCCTCTTCCACGGCAAGATCACCGATGTCGAGCGGCGGTTGGAGGGTGGGTTCGCGCGGGGCATCGTGGTGATCGCCGGGGCAGACGAGGATGAGGGGCGCACGCTCCACATCGACTTCCAGAATGAGAACCTGATCGCGCGGGACGGACAGGGCGCCGTGTTGGCGGTGGTGCCCGATCTGATCTGCATCGTCGATCAGGATTCCGCCGAGCCGATCACCACCGAGTTGCTGCGCTACGGCCTTCGGGTCGCGGTGTTGGCGATCCCGGCACCGGAATTGCTGAAGACCCCCGAGGCCTTGGCGGTCGTCGGTCCGGCGGCCTTTGGCTATCCGGACGTCGCATATGAGCCGATGGACGGCGTCTTCGGGGTTGGCGCGCACGGCTGAGACACGGTGTCGCGCGGGATGGCATCATAGGCGGCGCATGGTCGCGGATGCGATCGCGGCGATGGTGCTATTGCCCTCCTTGAACCGAAAGGACCTGCCATGTCACCGATTTCCCGGCGCTCGCTCATCCAGTCCGCGGCGGCGCTCGCCGCGACCCCCGTGGCCGCGGAGCAGTGGTCGATCACCAGCGCCATGGCGCAAGAGCCAAGCGCGCCGATCAGCGTCTACGCCAGTGGACTTTTCACGCCGCGCGGCCTCACCTTCGGGCCGGACGGCAAGCTCTACGTGGCCCTTGGTGGAAACGGCACGGCGGGAGCGGCCCCGAGCGCGGTGCGGATCGAGGACGGATGCGGCGTGGGCGTCGCGCACGGCCAGCCCTCCACGCAGGGGATGTCCGGTGCCGTGCAGGGGCCGGGTTCGGTGGCGTTCCTCGGCGATCAGCTCTATCTCCTGCAGGACTCCGAGGATGACCGAGGCGATCTCATCTCCACCTACCCGAATGGCGTCTACACGGTGGCCAGCGACGGCGTCTGCACCTTGCTGGCAGATGTGTCCACGTGGATGAACGAGAACCCGACCAAGGAGATCCCGGCGGATCGCGGCAAGCTGGGCGAGACCTTCGCGATGCTCGCGGGAGACGGCTTCCTCTGGGTCATCGAATCGAACGAGGGGCAGGTGCTGAAGGTCACCCCGGACGGCACCATCACCCGCGTCGTTGACCTCTCCGAGGGACACCCGGTTCCGACCTGCTGTGCCGCCGCCCCGGATGGCGGGCTGTACGTCGGAAACCTCACCGACGCGCCGTACCCGACTGGCAAGGCGCAAGTGATCCATGTCAAGGCCGATGGCTCGGTCGAGACGGTCTGGACCGGGCTGACGATGCTGGTCGGCCTCGCCACGGTGGACGGCACGCTCTACGCCTGTGAGATGGCGACCAACAACACGACGCAACCGCCCTTCACCCAGCCCGGGACCGGGCGCATCGTGAAGCAAAGCGGCCCCGACAAACTGACCGAGGTTGTCTCCGAGCTCGACTTCCCGATCGGCATGACGGTGGGCCCGGACGGGTTCCTCTACGTGTCGACCCCGTCCTTCGGTGGCGATGGGCCGAGCGGGTCGGTGCTGCGGATCGATCCGTCGGCGACCTTCCTCAGTGCTCCCGCGAATCTCTACGACAGCGCGACTTGCCCTGGGTTCCAGGAGGCGTGGAAGGCGCAGCAGTCGGTTTTCGCCACCATGACCGCGAACGCCGACAAGCCCGTGCCGACCGCCGAGGCGGCGATCCCGGCAAACACCGCCCCGGTGACCATCGTCAACTTCACCTTCGACCCGGGAAGCCTGACGATTGACGCCGGCCGGACCGTCACCTGGACCAACAAGGACAGCGTGCCGCACACCGCGACCTCAAAGGACGGCACGTTCGATTCGGGCAACCTGAACGAAGGCCAGTCGTTCTCGTTCACCTTCGACAAGCCGGGGACGTACGACTACATCTGCACTTACCATCCGTACATGGTCGGGACGATCGTCGTCGAGTAGCGATTCACCCGGGCGCATCGGTCAGCGGAGGCAGAGTGCCCGTCGAAATCGCGTCATCGTCGCAGTTGCAGCCGCGCGCGGCTGTGGCAAGATACCGTGGGCAACGACCGGGGCGTGGAAACGGATTGCCATTTTCGCCCCGTGGAGAAGCAGACGGCGCCGGCGGTCGGCGTCGGGATAGGGTTCAGGAGGAATGACGCATGTCGGTCAAGCAACTCTCTGACGACTTGAATGCGCGGCGGATCTCGCGCCGCCGGTTCTGGCAGGGCGCAGCCGCGCTCGGCTTGACTGCGACGGGCATCAGCGTGCTCGAGCGCGGTGCGCTCGCCGCTCCGGTGCAGTTCTGGAGCGTGAATCGACAGGATGATCGCGAGCACACCCTGATCGTGGCGGTGTCCGAGAACATCGACACCTTCGACCCGGGCTTCACCGTCGGCTCGAAGACCGCGCAGACCGCGATCCAGAACACGTTCGACCAACTGACGCAGTACGAGATCGTCGATCTCGTCGCGCCGGACGGCACCCCGTACAAGGGCGTCAACACCCTCAACATCCTGCCGATGCTTGCGGAGTCGTGGACGCAGGACGGCGACAAGCTCGTCTTCACCATGCGTGACGGTGCGACCTTCTCCAATGGTGATCCGATCGACGCCAACACGATGGTCGAGGCCTACAAGCGCATCTACGAGACCAACGCGGTCTCCACCTTCCTGCTCAGCATGGGCGGCGCGGTGACCGGCGCCGATGCGTTCAGCGCCCCGGATGCGAAGACCTTCGTCATCCAGATGTCGAAGCCGAACAGCCTCGTCGCGCAGAACAACACGATGCACAACACCAGTGCATTGAACCCGAACCAGATCAAGGAAGTTGCCACCGAGGCGGATCCGTGGGGCCTCGAGTTCTTCAAGGCCAACCTCGGCATGGGCAACGGCCCGTACATGCTCGAGTCGTACAAGCCGGACGACGCGCTGGTGATGGTCGCGAACCCGAACTACTACGGGGAGCAGCCGTTCTTCACCAAGGTCATCCTGAAGGTTGTGCCGGACGCGTCGCAGCGCGTGCAGCTGCTGCTGAACGGCGACGTCGACATGGCCACCCAGATCCCGAAGCAGGAGTACGAGACCCTGGCGGCGAGCGATGAGATCACCGCCCTCTCGATTCCGTCGAACCTGGTCGCCATGCTCGAGATGAACACCACCCTGGCGCCGTTCGACAAGAAGGAGATCCGCCAGGCGGTCGCGTACGCGGTGCCGTACCAGGCGATCATCGACCAGGTCTTCAACGGCCAGGCGACCGAGGCGAAGAGCCTCGTCCCGAGCGGGATGCCGACCAGCGACTTCTCAACCAACATGTACACCACCGACCCGGCAAAGGCGAAGGAACTCCTCGCGGCTGGTGGCTACGACGGGACTCCGGTGAAGCTCAGCTTCAACGCCGGCATCCCTGAGTGGGAGCGCATCGCGATCCTCGTCCAGGCGGCCCTCAAGGAGGTCGGCATGGAAGTGGAGCTCGAGAAGCTGCCGTACGCGACCTTCAATGAGCTCGAGCAGGGCCGCAAGCTCCAGATGTGGACGGACGAGTGGATCTCCTGGGTCAACGATCCGTACTACCACCTGAGCTGGCTGGCCGCGTCGACGAGCCCGACCAACTACCCGAGCTTCGCCAACGAGCGGGTGGACGAGATCATCGCCGAGTTCACCCTTTCCGACCCGTCGCCCGAGAAGGATGCGGCGAGCAAGGAAGCGCAGGCGATCATCATCGAAGAGTGCCCGTACGTCTTCCTCTGCCAGCCGAACTGGCTCTTCTACATGCGGAGTGACATCGACAACTACGTCTACTACAACGACGAGTTGCCGCGGTACTACCACTTCACGCGCAAGAGCAGCTAGCGCGTTTTGAGCCCCCCGGATCGGTGATTCCACCGGTCCGGGGGGCCGACCCCCCACTCGCCTCACGAGGTCCGTCGCCCCATGCGGATGCTCCGCTACATCCTGCGTCGACTCCTGTTCCTGGTGCCGGTGGTGCTCGGGTCGATTTTCATTGCCTTCCTGCTGACGCGGGTGGTGCCCGGGAACCCGATCGAGCGTGTTGCGGGGCCGTACGCGAGCGAGGAGCGGGTGCTCGAGATGAAGGCGGAGGCCAATCTCGACAAGCCGATCCCGCAGCAGTTCCTGATCTATGTCAATGACTTGCTTCACGGCGACATGGGGATGTCCTATACGACGGCCCAGCCGGTCGGCAAGGACCTGAAAGAGCGGTTCCCCGCGAGCTTCGAACTGGTGATGTTCGCCATCGGGCTGGCGATCGTGCTCGCGATCCCGCTCGGGGTGGTGAGCGCGGTGAAGCGCGGGTCGTGGATCGACCATGTCGCCCGGGTGATCGCGGTCGCCGGTGTGTCAGCGCCGATCTTCTGGATCGCGATGGTGCTGCTGTCGATCTTCTACGGGAAGCTCGGCTGGCTGCCGGGATCGCAAGGGCGCCTGCCGATCATCATGTCGCCGCCACCGCACGTGACCGGCATGTACACGATCGATGCCCTGCTCGCCGGGGATCCGGTGACCTTCAAGGAGGCGCTGCGGGCGCTGATCCTGCCGGTGTTGACGCTGGCGCTGGTCTCGATGGCGCCGATCGCCCGGATGACGCGGGCCACGATGATCGACGCGCTCGATTCCGACTACGTGCGGACGGCGACCTCACTCGGCATCCCGCGGCGGACGGTGGTGATGAAGCACGCCTTCAAGAACGCGATCATCCCGGTGTTGACGCTGATCGCGGGCGTGATCGGGTACGCCATCGGCGGCGAGGTGCTGATCGAGCTGATCTTCTCGTGGCCGGGACTCGGGCTGTACTCCTACAACGCGATCATGAGCGCGGATTTCCCCGCCGTGCAGGGATTCATCATCCTCGCCACCTGTCTCTACATCCTCATCTACCTGATCGTGGATGTGATCACCGCGTTGCTTGACCCGCGGGTGGAGTACTAGCGATGAGCGCCACTGCCGCCCAGCCCGAGGCCACGTACGCGCTGCGCCCGCCGTTCTCCGAGCGGTGGCGACAGGGGATGCGGGCGCTCCGGGCGAATCCGACCGCGGTCGTCGGCCTGGTCATCGTGGTGGCCCTGGTGCTGATCGCGATCTTCGCGCCGGTCATCGCGCCCTACGATCCGCAGAAACTCGACATGGAGGTGGTCAGCCAGCCGCCTTCGTCGGCGCACTGGTTCGGCACCGATCAGTTCGGGCGCGATGTGCTCTCGTTGGTGATCTGGGGTGCGCGGCTCGATCTCTTCATCGCGCTCTCGGCGGTGATCCTGTCGATGGTCGTCGGCACGGTGATCGGCGCGGTCTCCGCCTACGCGGGTGGGATGACCGATGAGATCACGATGCGCACGATGGACATCCTGCAGGCGTTCCCGCGCTTCATCTTCGCGATGGGTATCGCGTTCGCGATCGGGCCCGGGATCGGGACGGTGGTGATCGCGACCTCGGTGTTGAACATCCCCGGGTACGCCCGCCTGATGCGTTCGGTGATGCTCCCGGCGCGCAAGAGCCAGTACGCCGCCGCCGCCACCTCGGTTGGCGGCTCCCATACCAACGTGTTGTTCCGCCACCTGGTGCCGAACTGCCTGGTGCCGATCTTCGTGAACTCGACGTTGCAGTTCGGCTGGGCGATTCTCGAGGCGGCGGGGCTGTCCTTCATCGGCCTCGGCGTGGAGAGCTCCGCGGCCGAGTGGGGCGCGCTGATCCAGCTCGGGTTCCAGGACTTCAACGCCGGCCACTGGTGGATCTACACCTTCCCGGGTCTGGCGATCGCGGTGGCGGTGCTCGGCTTCAACCTGCTCGGTGATGGCCTGCAGGACATGCTCGATCCGAGGCGGCAGTAAGTGATGGCTGAGAAGATGACCGCCGCTCCGCTGCTCCGGGTGGAGAATCTGCAGACCTCCTTCTTCACCCGCCGCGGCGTCGCGAAAGTGCTCGACGGGTTCGACCTCGAACTGCGGCGCGGGGAGATCCTCGGGCTGGTCGGCGAGAGCGGCTCGGGCAAGAGCGTCACCGGCTACTCGATCATCGGGTTGCTCAAGCACCCCGGGAAGATCGTCGGCGGCGAGATCCGCTTCTACGGCAGCAAGGGTGACCAGCAGGGTATCGATCTCGTCACGTTGCCGGCGAAGCAGATGGCCGAGGTGCGGGGCAAGGAGATCGCGATGATCTTCCAGAACCCGCGCTCGTGCCTCGATCCGCTGATGAGCGTCGGCGACCAGATCATGGAAGTGCTGAAGTACCGGCGGGGGATGTCGAAGAGCGAGGCGCGCGCGGAATGCATCCGCCTGCTGAAGACGGTGCACATCCCTGAGCCGGAACGGCGGATGAACGCCTACCCGCACCAATTGTCGGGCGGCATGGCGCAGCGCGTGATGATCGCAATGGCGATCTCGTGCGCACCGACGCTGCTGATCGCGGATGAACCGACCACCGGTCTCGACGTCACCACCGAGCACCAGATCCTCGAACTGCTGCGCGAGATGCGCGATGTCACCGGTGCCGGGATCATCCTGATCACGCACGACCTGAACATGGCCGCCGAGGTGTGTGACCGGATCACGGTCATGTACGCCGGGAACACCGCGGAGACCGCTCCGGTCGAGACCTTCTTCTCCGCTCCTCGGCACCCGTACACGCTCGGGTTGCTCGCATCGCGGCCGCGACTCGGGGAGGAGGGGGACATCCCCACCATCCCGGGAAATGTGCCGGATTTGATCCAACGTCCGACCGGCTGCCCGTTCCACCCGCGGTGCCGCTGGGCCACGGAGATCTGCGCGGCGCAGGAGCCGGAGCCGCGCGTCATCGGCGAAGGACACGTCGTCGCCTGCCATCACACGGAGGTCGTCGCCCGCGATGTCATCGCTGCGGATTGAGCATCTGGTCAAGCACTACGCGATCCGCACGGGCTTCGCCTCGCGGCAGATGCTGCATGCGGTCGATGACATCTCCCTCGACCTCGGGGCGGGCGAGACGCTCGGCTTGGTCGGGGAGAGCGGCTCCGGGAAGAGCACCGTCGGCAAGTGCGTGACGATGCTCGAGCGGCCGACCTCCGGCCACATCTTCCTTGGCGATGTCGACCTGACCACCCTGAGCTACAACGAGCTGCGACCGGTGCGCAAAGACATCCAAATGGTCTTCCAAGACCCGAGCGACTCGTTGGATCCGCGCCGCACCGCCGGGGAGACGGTGATGGAGCCGCTGACGCTCCACCACATCGCCTCCGGCAAGGACGCGATCGAGCGCACCGCGAAGCTGTTCGAGCAGGTTGGGCTGAAACCGGAGCACATGGTCCGGTTCCCGCACCAGCTCTCGGGCGGGCAGCAGCAGCGGGTGGGGATCGCGCGGGCACTGGCGACCGATCCGAAGGTGATCGTGCTCGACGAGCCGACCTCGGCGCTCGACGTCTCGGTGCAGGCGAAACTGATCAAGTTGCTGCGCGATCTGCAGCGCGAGCGGTCGCTCAGCTATCTCTTCATCTCGCATGACCTCTCGGTGATCGGATACCTCTCGACGCGGGTCGCCGTGATGTACCTCGGGCAGATCGTCGAGATCGGTGAGACGCGGCAGGTCTTCGAGCGGCCGCATCACCCCTACACCATGGCGCTGATGAGCGCGGTGCCGGCCTCGAATCCGCTGGAGCGGCGGGAGCGGATCCATCTCAGCGGGGAGATCCCCTCGCCGATCGCTCCGCCGAACCATTGCCGATTGGTGTCGCGCTGCCCGTTTGCGGTGCCGGCCTGCTCGCAGCAGCCAGCAGTGCTCGAACCGATCGCGCCCGGACATCTCGTCGCGTGCCATCGGGCGGTGAAGGGCGAGATCCCGATCCCGACGTTCGCGTTCGGATCGACGGTGACGGTCGACAGCCTCGAGGGCGGCGCGGCCGTCGAGGGGCTCGAATAGCGGACCGCGCCTAGCCGCGGAGCCCGCTGCCGAAGACGCCGGGCATCGGGATGAATTCCACCTCCGGATACCCGAATGCGGCAGGACCGACGACACGCAGCGCCTCGGGGGTCTTCAGCATCTCGCTGGCCGGGATCGCCATCACGACGACGCGCATGCCGTACCGCAGGATCTCGGTGGTGATCGGTTCGGCCGAGTCTTGATCCACGATGCAGATGAGATCCGGGACCACCGCGAGCACGGCACCGGTGTCGTCCCGCGCGATGAGGTTCTCGTTCTGGAAGTCGATGACCATCGCGCGGTCGCGGTCGGGGCCGATGCCCTCGAGATGGAGGACGCCGCGGGCGAAACCGCCGACGAGGCGGCGCGAGACGTCGACGATCTTGCCGTGGAAGAGGCGCTCGCCTCCCGCGACGGCGAGCGCGGCGTCCACCGGATCGCCGGTGCCACCGCGAGCCGCGAGCACCGCCTCGCCGATCTTGGTCGCCAGGGTGTAGGTGCCGGCCACGGTGGTGCGGCGGAGCTCGGCGGCGGTCATCGGCGGGAAGGCGTAGCCGCTGGAGGCGCCCATCTCGACGCAGACGACCCGGGCGTAGCGTTCGAGGGTCTGGGCGTCGTCGATGCCGTCGAACGTGACGACGTGGCCGCGCGGATCGGCGATGGCCGCCGGCGTCGGGGCGACGCCGTAGATGGTGAAGGTGTCCATCTGGAGCTCGGGGAAGGCGCGACCCATGCCGTCACCGTCGATCACGGGCAGGCCGGTCTGGGCGCCGACGATGAGGGGTGCCATGGAGTTGATACCGCCGATCTCGCTGGCGATGAGGTGGGTGAAGCGGCGACCGATGTGGTCCTCGAGCGCGCGCATGGCGAGCAGCGGCTCGTCGCCGCGGTTGATGCGTTCATTCGAGACGATGGGTGCGCCCATGTTGCCGACGGTGGTGGCGTAGGCGTCGTCACCGATCTCGTCGAGCGAGACGACGGTGATGGAGCGCCCGGCGCGCAGGTGGGTGAGTGCCTCGAGTTTGCCGACGAAGGGGTTGCCGCCGCCTCCGGTGCCGAGGATGCCAGCCCCGATGGCGAGTGCTTCGAGCATCGATTCCGTCACCTGGTACATGAACCGTCGACTCCTTGGTGATCATCGTGATCCGTTCCGCGCGCCGCGACGAGCAGGTCGCGTGCGAAGCCAGGGAAGCATCGCATGAACGCTCCGTGCGCGGTGATAAGATCGTCTCGGCGACGCGGGAAAGAGGCGTCGCGCGATCGGGATTCGCCTCAGCAATCGGGAGAGACAGATGAGTCTGCGCATCGGCATCGACGTCGGCGGAACGAACACCGACGCCGTCCTCATGGACGATTTGAAAGTAGTTTCCAAGATCAAGACGCCGACGACCGCGGACGTGACCACGGGCATCACCAACGGCCTCAAGTTCGTGCTCGAGAGCTCCGGCACCGCAACCTCTGCGGTGAACGGCGTGATGATCGGCACCACCCATTTCACCAATGCGGTGGTGGAGCGACGCCGCCTGCAGAAGACGGCCGCGGTGCGACTCGGGTTGCCGGCGACGGCGGCCCTTCCTCCGATGGTTGACTGGCCGCAGGACCTTGCCGACACGATCGGCGGCAACAACTACCTCTGCCACGGTGGCCATGAGTTCGACGGGCGCCCGATCTCCGCCCTGCGGCCGGATGAGATCAAGGCGGTTGCCGAGGATCTGAACGCGAAGGGGATCACCGCGGTCGCGGTCTCCTCGGTCTTCTCGCCGGTCAACACAGACCTCGAAAATGAGGTCGCGGCGATGCTCCGCGAGTGGGTGCCGGGTGTCTCGGTCACTCCGTCGCACGAGATCGGGCGCATCGGCCTGCTCGAGCGCGAGAATGCGGCCATCCTCAATGCCTGCCTGCGGCAACTGGCGGCCGAAACCGTTGCCGCCTTCCGCAAGGCGATCAGCGACATGGGGATCACCGCGCCGCTCTATCTGACCCAGAACGACGGCACCCTGATGAGCGCGGAGTTCGCCGAGCAGTACCCGGTGCTGACCTTCGCGTCGGGACCGACGAACTCGATGCGTGGCGCCGCCTTCCTCTCGGGGTTGAAGGACGCCATGGTGGTTGACGTGGGCGGCACGACGTCGGACGTCGGCGCGCTGACCCACGGCTTCCCGCGTGAGGCATCGGTGGCCGTTGATATCGGCGGGGTGCGCACCAACTTCCGCATGCCGGACGTCTTCTCGTTCGGCTTGGGCGGCGGCTCGCTGGTGAAGGAGGACCCGCTGCGGATCGGGCCGCAGTCGGTCGGCTTCCGGATCACGCAGGAGGCCTTGGTCTTCGGTGGCAACACCTTGACGACCACCGACATCGCGGTGGCCGCGGGTGTCGCTGAGATCGGCGATCCCTCGCGCGTCGCCCACCTCGACAAGGCGCTGGTCGCGGCGGCCATGGCTCGCATCCAAGAAATGAGCGAGGCGGCGGTCGACCGGATGAAGACGAGTGCGGAGCCGGTTCCGGTGATCGTGGTCGGCGGCGGCAGCGTCCTGATCGCGAAGCCGCTTGCCGGGGCATCGGAGATGGTGAAGCCGAACCATTACGAGGCCGCCAACGCGGTCGGCGCGGCGATCGCGCAGATCTCTGGCGAGGTCGATCGGGTCTATTCGCTGGCGGGGATGTCCCGCGACGCGGCGCTCGACGATGCGAAGAGTGAGGCATCGCAGAAGGCCGTTGAGGCGGGGGCCGACCCCTCGACGGTGCAGATCGTCGACGTCGAGGACGTGCCGCTGGCGTACCTGCCGGGCAACGCGACGCGGATCCGGGTGAAGGCGGTGGGGGACCTCACGCTGGTGGGGAGGTAACCCATGCGGCAGGTCACGTCGGAAGATCTGAATGACATTGCCCTCGGGGCGGCGGTGCTCGGCACCGGTGGTGGCGGCGATCCGTACATCGGGAAGTTGATGGCGCAGTCCTCGATGGCCACGCACGGCGCGGCGACGATGATGTATGCCGACGAACTCGACGATGACGACCTTGTCATCCCCTCGGCGATGATGGGTGCGCCGACGGTGATGGTCGAGAAGGTGCCGTCGGGGAAAGAGATTGTCACCGCGTTCAAGGCACTGACCGAGTACTACGGGAAGGAGCCGCGGGCGACGATGTCCTGCGAGGCGGGCGGGCTCAATTCGACCACCCCGTTCACGGTGGCGGTCGAACTCGGGATCCCGATCGTCGACGCCGACATGATGGGCCGGGCCTTCCCTGAGTTGCAGATGTGCACGCCGACCCTTGCGGGCATCAACGCGACTCCCATGGCTGTTGCGGATGAGAAAGGCAACAGCGTCATCATCAACACCGTCGAGAACCGATGGACCGAGACGTTCGCTCGGACGCTCACCGTCGACATGGGGTGCTCCGCGATGATCGCGCTGTACGCCATGACCGGGAAGCAGGTGAAGGAGGCGTGCGTGCTCGGCACGATCTCCTACGCCGAGCGGATCGGGCAGGCGATCCGGCGGGCACGGGCGAACCACCTCGACCCGGTGGAGACGGTGCGTGCGGCGACCGGTGGCTACATCCTCTGGCAGGGAAAAGTGGGGGATGTCGCGCGGCGGACCGAGACGGGATTCGCGCGAGGCGATGCCCGCATCGACGGCACCGGGGCGTTCGACGGACGATCGCTGTCGCTCTCGTTCCAAAATGAATTCCTGATTGCGCGAGACGGTGACACCGTGCTAGCGACGACGCCCGACCTGATCACCGTGCTCGATGCGGAGACCGGCGTGGCGATCACGACCGAGACGCTGCGGTACGGCTACCGGGTGGTGGTGATCGCGATGCCGTGTGACCCGCGGTGGCGCACGGCTGAGGGGTTGCAACTCGTCGGCCCGGATTACTTCGGCTACGGGGTGCCGTACATCCCGGTCGAGCAGCGGATGAAGGCGCTCGGCGGGCGCTGAGGACACGACGATGACCAACAACGAGAACCAGACCACCTATGTGCTCACCGAGGAACAGGCGCTCGACATGCTGGCGTTCCTCGCCAGCGCGGCGGAGATCTCGCTGCACGAGCCGACCTATTACGGGACCTTCCGCCTGATCGACGCGGCGAGTCGCCTGATGGGGTACCTCCTCGAGAGCAACCCGGAGCTCGCAGAGTCGTTCATGCCGGGGTGGAAGCAAGACATTGACACCCGAAAGGTGTGGATGATGTGGGACCGCCCCGCGTACCAGCAGTTCCTCAAGGAGGCGCCTGCGGTGATCGCCGCCGAGATCAAGCAGCGGCAGGAGGCGGCGGAATGAGCGAGTTCAGCCCGGAGGCGGACGCCTTCTTCCAGACGCTGAAGACGCGGCGCGTGTGCCGGTCCTACACCGATCAACCGGTCGCCGATGCGCAGTTGCGGCGCATCACCGAGGCCGGACGATGGGCCAGCAGCGGCGGCAACCGACACATCCACAAGTTCCTGATCGTGCGGGATGCCGAGACGATTCGGCGGGTGCGGTCGGTGGCGCCGGGGATGCTGGTGGAACCGCCGGCGATGATCGTGATCCTGACCGACAAAGAGGCCGCCGAGCGGGAATGCATCCAACTTGATGTGGATCAGATCAACCAAGGGGATGTCGGCACCGCGGCCATGAACATGCAGAACATGGCCCATGCGCTCGGACTCGGATCGTGCCCGGTGACCTCCTTCAGCCACTCCGGCGTCGGGGTGATGCTCGGCTTGCCCGACCATCTCGAAGCGGAGTGGATCATCATGATCGGCCATCCGAAGCCGACCCAGCGCGGGCTCGGCACCGGTGCGCCGAAGCCGCTGACCGCGCGCGATCTCACGTGGTGGGACCGCGTCGGACACCACGATCCTGTCTAAAAGAGTCGCCACGCGAACCCCACGAGGAGCCCTCACACGATGAGTATGACGTTGCACATCGAAGACCTGCCTGATCTCGCGCGCGGCGCGGCCTTCCTCGGGAGCGGCGGCGGCGGCAACCCGTACATCGGGCGGCTGATGGTCGAGCGGGCGATGCGCGAAACCGGACGCCCGCTGGAACTCTTGGATCTCGAGGAACTCCCCGACGACGCCTTCGTGATCACGACCGCGATGATGGGTGCGCCCACCTGCATCGTGGAGAAGCTGCCGGAGGGGATGGAGGCTGCCCACTCGCTGCGGCGGCTGGAGGAGCACCTTGGTCGCAAGGCGACGGCGACGATGCCGATCGAGGCGGGCGGGGTGAACTCGATGATCCCGCTGGTGGTGGGGATGCGGCTCGGGTTGCCGGTCGTCGATGGCGACGGTATGGGCCGGGCTTTCCCGGAGCTCTATCACGAGACCTTCCACATTTACGGGGTCTCGGGCACGCCCATGGTGATCACCAATGATCATGGCGACCAGACGCTGCTCGACACCCATGACAATTACATGATGGAGTGGCTCTCGCGCGGGATCGCGATCCGGATGGGAGGCGTCGCGTACATCGCCGAGTACCCGATGGACGGGGCGACCGCGAAGCGCGTCTCGGTGAGCGGGACGATCGGAATGGGTCTGCGGATCGGGCGCGCGATCCGCGAGGCACGCGAGCAGCACCTCGATCCGTTCGACCACCTGATCCGGTCGATGGAGGGGACGAGCTACTCCCCGGCGCGGGTGATCTTCACCGGGAAGTTGATCGAGGTGTTCCGGCGGACCAAGGACGGTTTCGCGCTCGGGACGGTGAAGATTCAGGAGCTGGGCGGTCCGCGGGTGATGACCATCGACTTCCAGAACGAGAACCTCATAGCGATGGTTGATGACGAGGTGCTGGCCGTCGTGCCGAACCTGATCAACATTCTCGATGCGGAGACCGCGGAGCCGATCACCACCGAGGAGTTGCGCTACGGGCAGCGGGTGAAGGTGATGGTGGTCTCGGTGCCGCCGATCATGCGCACCCCGGAGGCGATTGCCGTGTGGGGGCCGCGAACGTTCGGATACGACGTCGATTTCGAGCCGCTCACCTGACAGCAATGCTCCGTCGGCGTCACAATGCCCGTGGCGTCCGGAAGGAAGGAGCAGCGGACATGGCGAAAGAGATCTTCGTCTGCGTCGGGGTGCACACCGATGCGGTGGCAGGCTGGCTCGGCTCGTACGGGGGTGAGGATTCGCCCTGTGACATCTCGCGCGGGATGTTCGCCGGGGAGATCGGTTCGCCGCGCCTCCTCGATCTCTTTCACCGCGAGGACATCCGCACGACATGGTTCATCCCCGGGCACACCATCGAGACGTTCCCGAAGCAGATGCAGATGGTGGCGGATGCCGGGCATGAGATCGGGCTGCACGGGTACTCGCACGAGAACCCATTGGCGATGTCGGCGAAGCAGGAGAAGGCGGTCCTCCGGAAATCGATCGAGCTGGTGACGCAGTTGAGCGGGCGAGCGCCGCGCGGCTATGTCGCGCCGTGGTGGGAGCTGTCGGAATCAACGGTGGGCCTGCTGCTCGAGCACGGCATCACCTATGACAACTCCTTGATGGACAACGACTTCCACCCGTTCTATGCGCGGGTCGGCGACAGTTGGACGAAGATCGACTACCGCAAATCGGCGAAATCGTGGATGAAGCCGCTGAAGCGCGGGACGGAGACCGATCTGGTCGAGATCGGCGCCAACTGGTACCTCGACGATCTGCCGCCGATGCTCTTCATCAAGAAGAGCCCCAACAGCCACGGGTTCGTCAACCCGCGCGACATCGAGCAGCTCTGGATCGACCAGTTCGACTGGATCTATCGCGAGTATGACTACGCGGTGGTGCCGCTGACGATCCATCCCGATGTGTCGGGTAGGCCGCAGGTGCTGATGATGTTGGAGCGCTTCTTCGCCTACGTGCACCGGCATGAGGGGGCGTGGTTCACCACCTTCGAGGAGGCGGCCGACAACTTCCGGTTGCGCTTCCCGCGCGGCGGTGAGGCACGGCCCGAGAGTGTGCGCGATCGCTGGGAGCACGGGCCGACGGGGTAGGCGCTGATGGCGAAGATCACCTTTGTCGGCGCGGGGAGCACGGTCTTCGCGCGCAACCTGCTGAGTGACCTGTTGACCTTCCCGGAGCTGCACGGGTCGGTGGTCAGCCTGCACGACATCGACCCGGTGCGACTCGCGGATACCGAGGCGATTGCGCGGGGGATGGTCGCGCGGGCCGGGGCAGCGACCGTGATCGAGGCGACGACGGATCGCCGACGCGCGCTCGCTGGCAGCGATTACGTGATCACCATGATCCAGGTCGGGGGGTATCGGCCGTCGACGGTGATCGACTTCGAAATCCCGACGCGGTTCGGCCTGCGGCAGACGATCGGCGACACGCTGGGCATCGGCGGGATCATGCGCGCGCTGCGGACGATTCCGGTCATGCGTGAGATCGCGGCGGATATCGCCGAGGTGGCCCCGAACGCGCTCCTGCTCAACTATGCCAACCCGATGGCGATGCTCTGCATGGCCCTGGCGCAGACCAGCTCCGTGCGGACGGTCGGGCTCTGCCACAGCGTGCAGGGCACCGCGGGCGAGATCGCGCTCTGGTTGGGTCTGCCTGAGGACGAGATCACCCACACCTGTGCCGGGATCAACCACGTCGCCTTCTACACCGAGCTGCGGCATCGTGGTGAGGACCTCTATCCCGCCCTGCGCAAGATGGCGGAGGCTCGCACCTATCCTGCGTGGGAGGAAGTGCGCTTCGAGGTGTTCCGGCGTTTCGGGTACTTTGTCACCGAATCGAGCGAACACCTCGCAGAGTATGTTCCGTGGTTCATCAAACCGGGACTAGATGGCCTGATCACCCGCTTCGGCGTTCCGCTCGATGAGTATCCAGCGCGGTGTGAGAACCAGATCGCGGGCTGGGCGGCCGAGCGCGATCGCCTACTGGCCTCGGTGCAGGATGGGGAGCCGTTTGCGGGACACGCTGAGGCGGTGCTATCGGGCAGCGACGAGCGGCGACTCGCGGTGGCTGCGCGCCGTGATCCGCAAGCCGCGGCGAGCTGGCGAGCGGCGCTCATCGCGCGGAAGCGGGCGCGGCTCGGTGGTCATTCCGGCGAGTACGGCACGCTCATCATCCACAGCATGGAGACGGGGGAGCCCCGCGTCATCCACGGCAACGTGCCGAACGCCGGGCTGATCGCGAATCTCCCGTCGGGATGTGCGGTCGAGGTCGCGTGTCGGGTGGATGGTGACGGAATCCAACCCACCGTGGTCGGCGATCTCCCGATTCAGCTCGCGGCGCTGATGCAGACAAACGTCAACGTGCAGCAACTCACGGTTGAGGCGTCACTGACCGGGCGACGGGATCATGTCTATCACGCGGCGATGTTGGATCCACACACCGCCGCGGTGCTCGATCCGGAGCAGATCTGCCAGTTGGTTGATGCCTTGCTGGAGGCCCACGGATCGATGATTCCGCCGCTCGCCTGACACGTGGCTGACGGTGCTAGCAGAAGTTCCGCCGATATGCGATACACCACGCAGCGGTGCCGAATCACCAGCAGGGGAACACCATGGAGAACCCATTGACCGTGCCGCCGGCGGCCGACGCGAGCAAGGATCCGGTTGATCAGAAACTGGGCGTCTGGCGGGAGCGGCTGGTCGATCTGACGAAGCGCAATCCGCTGCTGGGATTGAATCGCGCGCGGACGACGAAGATCCAGGTGCTCACCCCGACGATTGACGAACTCTTCACGATGGTCGTCATCGATGAAGACGCCTTGAAGATGCCCTTCGCGCGGAAGGGTGCGCCAAAGCCGTTGCCAAAGAAGGGGGCGATTGCGCCTGCTGCCCCCACGCTGGTGCCCTCGGCGGTGAGCACCAGCGACCCCGCAGGGGTTGAGGACGAGCCAGATCAGTCAGTGATGCCGGCGGTTGACCAGGATGGTCCTCCAGTCATCCCTGAGGCCCAGGCGGACGCCATCGACACCCCCACGTCGCCGGCACCTGATGCCGCTGCCACCCCCGCGCCGGATTCGGGCGCGATCCCCTCGACGGTGGGATTGGAGGACGAACCGGCGGCGGTGTGGATCGTCGCGCCGGGGGACGTGACGCTGGATGTCGACGATGCGCAACTCTTTTCCAAGCTGCGCCGCCTGAGGGACAACTCGCGCACGACCGTGGCCGAGCGCGGCGTCACCACGCTCCACCTGACGTTGGGCACGGTGACCTGGACCGATCCGGTCCTCGGCGAGTCAAAGGCGCCGTTGGTGCTGGTGCCGTGTTCGCTCGAACGGTCGGGTGCGGATCGTCCGCTCACCTTGGTGCCGACCGATGACGAACCGACGGTGAACCCCGCGCTCGCGATCCTCGTGCGCGAGCGGACCGGAAAGGTCCTGCCGGAGTTCCCCGAGGAGCCGACGCCGGAGACGCTGCGCGAGATGATCTCGGCGGTCACCGCGATGCTCGGCGAGGGCTATCTGGTCAGCGAGGAAGCCTGGCTCGGCACCTTCTCCTTCGAGACCCTGGCGATGTGGCGCGATCTCGGGGTGATGGCGCCCCAGGCGCGGCAGAACGCGGTGGTGCAGTCCTTCGCCAAGATCGTGCCGGCGCAGCCGCCGGACGGGTCGGAGGCGTTGGGAAATGATCTCGACGTGCTGGAGCCGAAGGTGCAGGCGCCGCTGATGGTCCTGCCCGCCGACTCGAGCCAATATGAGGCTCTGATCATCGGGAGACGAGGAAAGAACTTGCTGGTGAACGGCCCTCCGGGCACCGGGAAGTCGCAGACCATCACCAACATCATCGCGGACACGCTGGCGAACGGGCAGACGGTGCTCTTCGTGAGCGCGAAGTCGGCGGCGCTCGAGGTGGTGCATGAGCGGCTGCGCAAGTTGGGGCTTGGGCAGTTCGTGCTCGAGGCGCACAGCACGCAGTCGGGCCGCATGCGGATCATGGACGACTTGAAGGAGACGCTGCGGGCGGCGGGGTCGGCGAAGGACGTCAACCTCGAGGAGGCGCGGCTGCGGTACATGCAGGTGAGGGATCGCCTCAACCTCGCGGTGCGGGAACTCCACGCCACGCGCGAGCCGATGGGGGTCTCGGTCTACACCGGACTCGGCCGCTACGCGAAGCGGATCGGGGCGCCGGACGTGGCGGCGGCTCTGCCATGGCCGGATCTGACGTTGGTCACCCCGGCGGAACTGCAGACGTGTGTCGATGCGTTGGCGGCGATCCAGGCTGAGAAGGCGG
Source organism: bacterium (assembly GCA_029977305.1). GTDB lineage: Bacteria > Chloroflexota > Chloroflexia > Thermomicrobiales > UBA6265 > CADCWF01. The sequence goes on from JAPOLF010000002.1 coordinate 31,781, forward strand.
TCTACGACGCGCGTGCGACGCATCCATGGCGCGGGTGCGTGGTGCAGGACGCGGGGCTGGCCTCCACCGAGCGCGTCGTCGGGGCGCTCACTGCGCTCCGAACGGGCGCGGCGGAGATCACCGCGGCGTGGACCACGGTGGCCCCGGTCCTCGGCGAGGCTTCGACGCGCACCGTGGCGGACCTGCAGGGGATGCGGGAGGCGTTGGCGCTCCTCGCAGATGCGCAGGCCCTCCCGGCAGGGTGGGAGAGCGATGACCCGACGACGCTGGCCACGCGCGCCGCGACCCTGCGTGATGCGGCCGAGCGCGCGACGGTCGCACAGGAGGCCCGTGCCGCCTTCGCGGAGCATGCATCCGGGACGGACTACGCCGCTGCAGCAACACTGCTCCAGGAGGGCGCGGCCAAATATGGCGGGTTCCTGTCGCGGATGTTCGGCGGCTATGGGGCGTGGAAGAGTCAGGTGCAGCAGGTCGTGCAGCCACGATCGATGAATCAGGCGGACATGGCCGCGTTGGCGACCCTTGCCGCGAACGCTGCCACCGCGGAGGCGGCCCTCGCGCCGTTGGCCATCACGGTGCAACCGCTGCTCAGTTCACCCGAGTCGTGGCGCGATCCGGAGGTGCTGCGGAGCACTGCGGCGCGTTGGCAGGCGGCGAGCGTAATTCGCGCCGCGGTGCTTTCCGGGGGTGGGACCGGCGGATCGATCACGCCGGAGGTGCGGGCAGCGGCGGGGGCGATCGGCACCGCGCTGGCGCCGACGGGTCCGTTTGCCGCTGCGGTGGAGACCACCTCTGCGCTCTTCCCCGCGGACTTCGCTGATGAGAAGCCATTGGCACAGAGCACATTGGGGGAGATCATCGCGCGGAGCGACGCCGCATTGGCGGAACGCCCGCGGCTGGCAGAGTGGGTGCGCACGCGGGCGGCGATGGATCGGGCCCGGGCGGTCAATCTCGGGCCGTTCATCGATGCAGTTCCCGCGGGGTCTGGTGGCGAACTGATCGTCGCGTTCGAGCGGCGCTTCTGGCAGCGCTGGGCCGATGCGTGGATCACGGCGGTGCCGGCCCTGCGCGAATTCAGCGGGGAGCAGCGGGTGGCACTGATCGCCGAGCTGCGGAAGGCCGATGATGACCTCCGCAAGCTGGCGGGCCAAGCGGCGGTGGCGGGGGCGAGCCGTGCAGCGGCGCGCGTCTCGCAGTCGGGTGACGCGAACAAGGATTCGCAACTGGGGATCCTCAAGCGAGAGCTGCAGAAGAAGCGGCCTCGCCCCCTGCGACGACTCTTCACCGACATCCCGGACGTGCTGCAGTCGATCAAGCCCTGCATGATGATGAGCCCGGTCTCGGTTTCGACGTTCTTGCAGCCGGGACTGCTGAGTTTCGACGTGGTGGTGTTCGACGAGGCGTCGCAGTTGCCCCCGGCCGAGGCGATCCCGACGATCCTGCGCGGGCGGCAGGTGATCGTCGCCGGTGATGACAAACAATTGCCACCGACCGCCTTCTTCGATTCCTCGATCTTCGATCCGGACGAGGAGGACGATGAGGAGGAGCAGCTCGAGTCGTTGCTGCGGGAGTGCGCCGCGAGTGTCGGACTGTTCCAGCCGGCGACGCTGAAGTGGCACTATCGATCCCGCGACGAGCGGCTGATCGCCTTCTCCAACCATGAGTTCTATCAGGGCGAGTTGATCACCTTCCCGGGCCCGGGGTTCCCGGAGGATCGCGGCGTGAAGCTCGCGTATGTGGCCGACGGCGTCTGGGACCGCGGTGGCAGTCGGAAGAACCGCGCCGAGGCGCGGATGGCGGCCGATCTCGCGATCAAGAGCCTCGAGGAGCACCCCGAGCGCTCGGTCGGTGTGGTCGCGATGAATGTCACCCAGAAAGAAGCCATCGAGGATGCACTCGCGGAGCGCGTGCAGGATCGCCCGGAGCTGCGGGATCGGATCTTCGGCGAGACCGGTGAGGAACCGTTCTTCGTCAAAGCGCTCGAAAACGTGCAGGGCGACGAGCGCGACGTGATCATCATCAGCGTGGGATACGGCAAGGATGCGAAGGGTGGGTTCTCACTGAACTTCGGACCGTTGAACCGCGAGGGCGGTTGGCGACGGCTCAATGTGTTGATCACCCGTGCTCGCTACCAGACCGTGCTTGTGACGAGCCTGCGCAGCGGCGATCTCGCCGGAGTGAGCCCGGACAACCTCGGGGTGAAGGCACTGGCCAGTTTCATCGCCTATTGCGAGCGTGGAGGCACCCTGCCCGACGGCTCGGCGCGCATCACCAACGCGGAGACGAATGATTTCGAGGATGCGATCAAGGCAGCACTCGAGGCACGGGGGATGAAGGTCGATGCGCAGGTCGGGGCGTCGGCGTACCGGATCGATCTTGCCGTGCGCGACCCGCGTGACGAGTCGAAGTATGTGCTCGGCGTCGAGTGTGATGGTGCGACCTACCACAGTTCGCGCACGGCACGTGATCGTGATCTGAATCGTCAAAGCGTCCTCGAGGGCATGGGATGGAAACTGGTTCGCATCTGGTCGACGGATTGGTTCGCGGATCCAACGGGCACGATGGACCGGGTGGAGCAGGTCTATCGGCGGGCGATCGAGTTGTCGACTCCGGAGACGAACGTCGCGGCCCCCGTGGCGCCAACCGCGCCGCAACCGACCACCGCGACGCCACCCGTTGATCCCCCCTCCGCATCCGCGCAGGCCGCGGAACCCACCACGGTGGCGGAGGCGGTTGCCCAGATCTCGCAGGAACAGGAGGCGCCTGCCGCCCCGCATGGGGCAGATGCCCCGGCCGGAATCCCCTATCCCGTGACCGCCTTTGCCCAGCCATTCGCCGACGATTTGCTCCGCAACGATGCGTGGCGCTTGCGGCTCGGGGCGGTGATCGGGATGGTGGTGAAAACCGAGACCCCGGTGCACCCGGAGGTCGTGCTGGATCGGGTGAAGGACGCCTGCGGCAAGCCGCGCGCGACCGCGAATGTGCGATCCAATTTCGAGGCCGGTGTGCAGCAGGCGATGCACGAGCATGGGGTGGTGCTCGGCGAGGACGGCTTCCTGCGATGGGGAACGCAATCCCTTGCCACGTTCCGGATCGGTGAGGGAGCCACGTTGCGACCCGTGGACCAGATCCCAGCCGAGGAGATCACCATGGCGGCGGTTTGGACGGTGGAACAGCAGTTTGGCATGCCGAAGGAGGCACTCGTGGTCGAGACTGCCAAGACGCTCGGCTATACGAAGAAGCCGAACGCCGAGAGCGTGGTGCGCATCTCCACCATCATCGATGACGCGCTCGACCGGGGTGTGCTGCGGCAATCCGGCAATCAGGTCGTGACCCCGTGACGGTGTGACGCACCGCGCGGGAGCTGGCGGGTGAGACTGCGCTCAACCAGGTCGTGACTGGGCGCATCTCCGGGATGGGTGCTGCATCGTGCTGAACGAGACGGCCCCTGAGCCACCCGCATGATGGAGAGAAACTGATCCGCCCCCTCGGGCGTAGACTCTCATGAGTTGCCTGAGCGGGATGGGAGTGATTGCGATGCATGCACTGCGCCGGATGATGATCGCGTTGTCGTTGCTGATGCTCGCCTCGGTGGGGTTGGTCCAGCCAACGGCAGCGGAGGGTGCCCCGGCGGTCGACATGCTGGTGATCGCCCAAGGCGTCGGGAAACTCCCGCCCGGCAAGGCCTCGTGGCAACTGCGGGCGTATGAGGCGGATCCCGCGGGTATTGCGCCGCAGCCCCAGGCGGGATTCATCATCGCGCCGGCCGGGGGTTTGCTGACAGAGACCGGCAGCACCTACGTTTCGCTTGGCGCGGGGCAAGGGGCTTACATTCCCGGCGATCCAGCATCGAAGGTCTATGCCATGCGTGCCCCGGCCACGGTTTGGCAGATCGGCTTGTCGGCCTCGTCTTCGACGACCGGCGTGGGCACGGTGAAGTACGCCGGCAGCCCCTTCTCGGTGACCACCGATCAGCCCTCGCAGATCCAACTCCTGGCGGCGACCGTGCCGAGCAACACCTTGGTCTACGTCCCGACTGGAACGGTCCCCACCCTGGTGGTCGTCGCCGATGGCACCGCCCGCTTGGAGCGTCCGGGACAGGAGCCATTCCTGATGACCGCCGGACAGGCGACCGTGGTGCGCGGCGACGGGCAGATCCGCGGCGTGGGTTCGACGCCGGCCTTGGTGATGGCGGCGCGCGTGGGCGAACCGGTGATGTTGCCCACCTCCCTGACGCCGACCCCCACGCCTACCGCGATCCCGCCGACCATCGCCCCGGTGGCGGCTGCCTCCACCATCAAGGTCATCGCCAAGGCCTGCCCGGTCAACACGCCGGTGTCGATGCTGGGGACCGCCTGCACCCAACCGGCCGGGCAGATCCCGATGGTGCTGAGTGGCGGCTCCACCGCGCGCGGCACCACCGCTGCTGATGGCTCGCTCTCCTTCGCCAATGTCCCCGCCGGCACCTACAACCTGATGGCCGAGCTGCCCGGCGATTTCGTGAAGTCCTTTGCCTCGTGCATCGCGACCGATGGGACGCAGCGAGCCACCAACGGCACCGGTCTCAACGATGTGACCGTCTCCGTTCCTGCGGGATCGACCGTGACCTGCACGTGGTACACGGTCCCCGAGGATGCGCGCGGCGAGACCGGCACGGCAGGGATCGATCTCTTCGTCACCCGCTGCCCGGTGGGGTACATGGGCGTGCAACTCGCTGACGATTGCACCGATCCGGTGGTCGACGCCATGTTCCAACTCGATGGGATCACGCCCCAATCCGGCCGAACCGACGCGTCCGGAGCGATGCGATTCACCAATCTCGCCTCCGACGACTACAGCCTGATGACGGATGCGCTCTCGGCTGGTCGCGGGCTCTACATGATCTGCCGCACCGATGACAGCCAAGTGGTTTCCACGACCATCGACGTGCGCACCGCCGAGATCGCGGTGGCCGAGGGGGCTGCGGTCTCATGCCGCGCATTCGCGATGGACGAGGCGTTGTTCCGCTACTTCTCCACCATGCCGGAGGAGAACGGGTCCCTCACGGTGCCGTTCCTCTTCTGTCCGCAGGGATCGCCAGCCGGGGAGTTGGATGTCGACGGCTGCGACCAACTGATCGAGGACATCTCGCTGGTGTTGCTGCGCGACGGGCAGGTGATCCCTCCAACCTCCGTGGAGTCCACGCGCGCGATCTGGGAAGGCCTGACTGATGGCCGCTACGAGGTGGTCGCAGATGGGGTGAGGGTCGGGATCACCGCAATCCAACTTGGGGACGAGCGGTGCTGCAACGCATCGGGTGGCTTTGACCTCAAGGTGAATGCCGCTATGGGCCCGGTGCTGCTTCCGCTCTATTTCGTGCCGGTCGTTCCGGATCAGGATGGTGACGGAGTTGACGATGAGCAAGAAATGGCCTTGGGCACCAACCCGCTGAATCCCGATTCGGATTTCGACGGTATGGATGATGGCGCGGAACTCACCATAACCGGAACCGATCCGACCAACGGGCTGAGCAACGATTTCGGCATCGCCGGGACCCGCGACTCGGACGGCGACGGCCTCGCTGACCTGCGTGAGGCGCAGTTGATGACCGACATCAACGAGGCCGACACCGACGAGGATGGCGTCGACGACTACACCGAATTGGTGAACGGCACCGATCCGCTGGCGGCGGACAACTAGGGCAGCCGCTTACCAGGTGGAGGTCACCTTGCTCAGGCCGCGCGGCTTGTCGGGATCGACGCCCCGGGCGCGGGCCATGTGCAAAGCAAGCAGTTGCATCGGCACGATCGCGATGATCGGGGAGAGTGACTCCGTGCGCGTCTCCTCGAGCGGCAGATGGAGCGTGGCGACGTCGCTCAGCGAGCGGTCGCCGACCACCAGGATGTCGGCGCCGCGCTCGCTCACCTCGGTGATCACCGGTCGCATCGCGGCAGACCCGGCGCCAGTCGGGGCGATGGCAATCACCGGGAAGCCGCGATCGATCATCGCCACCGGCCCGTGCAGGAGATCCGCTCCGGAGAACCCGCTGGCGACGACGTAGGTCGTCTCGGTGAGTTTCAGAGAGGCCTCGCGGGCGGTCGGGTAATTGAATCCGCGCGCGGTGAGCACCAGTTCCTCGGCGAAGCGGTAGCGCACCGAGAGTTCGGCCACCTCGTGCTCGCGGGCGAGTTGGCGCTCGACGAGTTCCGGAACCACCGCCGCTTCGGCCGCGTTGCCGCCGGCGAGGGCATCGATGAACAGCCACAAGGTGAGGAGTTGGCACGTGTACGCCTTGGTGGAGGCGACCGCCTTCTCCGGCCCGGCCATCACGTCGATCGCAAACTCCGCAGCGGTGGCGAGCGCCGACCCCGGTGAATTGGTGACCGCGACGGTGACGGCGCCGGATTCACGGGCGCGGACCATTGGTTCGACGAGATCGGGCGAGGTGCCGGATTGGCTGACGCCGATGACGAGCACGTCGCGCAGGTCGGGGCGGGCGCCGTAGACGGTGAAGGTCGAGGGAGAGGCAAGGCCGGCTGGCATGCCGAGGCGGGTCTCCACCAGGTACTTGGCGAAGATGGCGGCGTTGTCGGAGGTGCCGCGGGCGACGAAAAGGACGAACCGCGGCTGGCGGCGCTTCACGGCCGCCGCCACCTCGTGGATGGCGCGCTGCCCGTGGCTGAGGACGCGTCCCAGCGCAAGTGGCTGCTCCGCGATGTCTGCTTGCATGATCTCGCCGAGCACCTGTCACCCTCCCTGATCAGCGTCCGCCCGACGGACCATGCCGCCTCTGCGCGAACCTTGGCACATTCTACGGTGTGGCAACCGAACGGCCCGGCGGATGACTCCACCGGGCCGTTGGTTGAACGGAGATCCGCTGGGTTTAGCCCTGCGTCACCCAGTTCGCGATGTTCCAGTAGTCGACCTCGAAGTCGGAGAGGCCGATGTTGCCCGCCACGAGCTCGTTGGAGATCGCGCTCTTGCCGGCGGCGCGGTTCACCAGCGGAACCACCGCGACGTCGTTGATGAGGATGTCGTTGAGCTGGATGAACATCTCGGCCGCCTTGTTGATGTCGGTCTCGAGGCGCACCATCTCGAACAGATCGTCGTACTCCGCACTCTGGTAGCGACCGTAATTCTGGCCGTTCCAGTTGTTGGAGGCCTGGGCGATGTTCTCGCCATCCGGACCAGCGTACCAGCCGATCATGTAGGCAACCGGAATCGGGGTGGTCGCGTTGTTCGTGTACTGCTGCATGTCGTTGTAGAAGTGGTTGATGTTCTGCTCGTTGCCCGGCGAGCCGTCGAAGAAGATGCCGGAGTCGACCTGGCGCAGCTCCACGTTGAAGCCCATCTCCTCGAGCGCCTGCTTGATGATCGCCTGGCTCTTCTGGCGGACCGAGTTGATGCTGGTCGAGTAGGTGACCTTGAGCTCGACGCCGTCCTTCTTGCGGGTGTCGCCGTCCATCACCCAACCGGCCGCCTCGAGGATCTCCTTGCCCTTCTCGACGTTGTACTCCCACGTGGTGTTCGGGGAGGTCATCGCCGCGATGCCGGTGAGGATGTTGGCGGTGGCCGGCTCACCCGGGGCGCCCGCGTACAGCTTGCTCGAGATCACGTCGCGCTGCGGCGCGAGGTTGAGCGCCTGGCGGACGGCGAGATCGCCGATGGTCGGGTTCGGGGTGTTCTTCTCGGCGCGCTGGCCGTCGACCTCGGTGTTCGGGTCGGCGAACTGCAGCTCGATGCGCTCGACGCTGGTCCCCGGCGCGACGAAGACTGTGCCCTTGCCGCCCTTCTCGAGTTCGGCGAGCACGTCCGGCTCGACCTGCAGGTTCCACGCGTAGTGGTAATCGCCGGTCTGGAGGACGGCGCGCGCGGCGGACGGGGCGTCACCACCGCCCTTGAGGTTGACCGACGCGAAGTACGGCTTGGCCGGGTCGCGGTAGTTCTCGTTGACTGCGTAGATCACCTGGTCATTCGGGGTGAACGACTCGACGACGTACGGGCCGGTGCCGATCGGGTTGGTGATGAAGGAATCGTGCGCGCCCTTGGCGTCCTCGACATCGAGGATGTGCTTCGGGTAGATCGCACCCCAGACCGTGCCGCCGTGCGGCTCGAACCAGTTGGCGTTCGGGTCCGCGAAGGTGAGGGTGACCGTGAGCTCGTCCTCGGCGGTCATCGACTCGATCGCGCTGTACACGCCGGAGGAGACCGAGGCATTCTCCGGATTCATGATCCAGTTGTAGGTGAAGACAACGTCCTCGGCGGTGAAGGGCTCGCCGTCGCTCCAGGTGACTCCCTCGAGCAGCTTGTAGGTGACCGACTTGAGGTCTTCCGCGAGCAAGCCGTTCTCGGCCGTCGGGATCTCGGTGATCAGGTTCGGGATGAGCGTGCCATCGGCCAGGTAGTTCATCAGCGGCTCGAGCACGGGCGAGGCCGCGAGGTAATCCTTGGTGCCGGTGGAGACGTGTGGCGAGAGGATCGTCGGCGCCTGCCACTGCAGCAGCTTCAGCTCGCCGCCCTCGCCGCGGGTCTTGCCGTCCATGCCCTCGGCCGGCTTGCCAACGCTCTCCTGCGCCGCGACACCCCAGCCGATCTGGCGGCCACCACGCGCGGCGACGTCTTCGGAGCGGAGCACGAAGGAGATGATCGGCATGCCCACGCCGAGCGCCAGCGCGCGCAGCGTGAACTCGCGGCGATCGATCTGCCCGGACTTGAGCATCTCGAAGAGGTTGGAAAACGGTCCGTTCTTGTGAGTCTCCGACATCTCGTGAACTCCTTTGCTACGCAACTCGCCAGCAGCGAGTCAGGTGCCGATCGGCAACATTGCCGATCGCATCGCGACGACTCGAATCGAGTCGCCGGGAATCCCGTGGTTACATCCCAGGGTCTTCGAGGACGATCAGCGCCGGCACATCAGTGCCGCTGGCGACAATCGCATATGCACCCGGGGCAAGACCAGCCAGCGCGTAGTCTTCCTGGTCACCAGCCTTGATGTTGAGCCCACCGATGAGCTTCGCATCTTCTGGCAGGGCGGTCAGTTCTTCGCCCTCAGCGGGAGCGGCGCTCAGCTGGTAGATGTCGAAGCTGCGGGCAGCCTCACCATTGTTGAATCCGTGAAGGACCAGTACCTCTGGCGCGAGAATGGAGTTGCGCTGGTCGAACACCGCGTCACTCGCATCGTCAGCAACGGAGAACGAGACGAACGCCTTGTCGCCGTCGATGTCGGGCGGCAACGACATTTCCTCGTCAAAGCGCCACTGTCCGTTGTCATTGACGTAGAACCAGCGGGCATTCTCGTAGCCGTAGTCCCCG
>JAPOLF010000300.1 GCA_029977305.1 bacterium
ATCGCTGACCTGCTCGATGAAGCCTACGGTGGTTCGGCCACAAAGCGGGCACTGATCGGCCGAGCGGCACGTGCGAAGCATGCGACACCGTAGCGCCTCGCTGTCTGTCTCCGACCGAGGTTCAGCTGCATGACACAACGACAGCGGGTGCTGATCGCGTCCCTCGGAGCGATGATCATCGGATTGACGGCGATCGCCACACTCTTCTCCGCACGGCCGAGCGGTCCGCTGCCGAGTGCGGCGACCGCGCTCGTGGTGACGGCGGACGACTCCCGGTTCCGTCCAACGGTCGCGACGGTCCGGGCCGAGGTGCCGATCGAGATCACGCTCGAAAACCGCGGACAGCTCCGGCACGACTTCAGCATCGACCTCCTGCAGGTGAATCTGGTGGCGGATGCCGGAACGTCCGCCTCGACCACCGTGACGTTCCCCGAAGGTGACTTTGAGGCGTATTGCTCCGTGCCGGGTCATCGTGAGCTCGGAATGACGATGCGGATCACTGCCACGGCCGCACCTTGACAAGGCAATCGGGCTTTTGTAGATTCTTGGTCAACAACTGAAGAGTTCATCCTTATCAAGATGGGTGGAGGGATACGGCCCTGTGAAGCCCGGCAGCCTGCGCGGCAACGTGCAAGGTGCCAATTCCGGCAGAGCGATCTGCGAGATAAGGGGACGGTGCGGTGCATCCTTTCCCCTGCTCAAGCAGGGGTTTTTCGTTTCTCAGACCGGTAGACGCGCATTCGGGCAAGGCGCTCGGCATTGATGTCGAGCTGAGGCAGTCGAGATGGGAACCGAACAACGACAACCACAGAGCGCGGCCAGCCGATCGGGGTTCTCGATCGTCGGTGCGACGGACGTGCTCTCGCCGGACGCGCCGATTCAGTTCGCATCCCTGGGGCCGCTGGAGTTGGAGCTTGGCGGCCATCTCGAGCAGGTGACGCTCGCCTACCGCACTTGGGGCACGCTCAACGCTGAGCGGACCAACGCCATCATCGTGGCGCATGCCCTGACGGGAGACAGCCGGGCCGGGGGGCCGAACGGATGGTGGGAACCGCTGATCGGGCCGGGCTTGGCGCTCGACACGGATCGAGCATTTGTCATCTGCTCCAACATCCTCGGCGGCTGCCAATGGTCCACTGGTCCCTCCTCCGCCGATCCGCTGACGGGGCGACCCTATGCGATGCGCTTCCCCTTGATCACGATCGGTGACATGGTGCATGCGCAGCGAAAACTGGTGGAGCATCTTGGGATCCGACAAGTGATCGCGGTCGGCGGTTCCATCGGCGGGTTTCAGGCATTGGACTGGGCGACGCGCCACGCGGACATCGTGCGGGCGACTTCTGTGGTCGCGGCATCGGAACATCTCGATTCGCAAGGGATTGCGATGAATGAGATCGGCCGGCGGGCGATCATGGCCGACCCTGACTGGCGTGGCGGCAATTACCTCGCCGAGGGCGTGGTCCCCAAGGAGGGATTGGCGATCGCCCGCATGGTCGGGATGGTGACGTACCACAGCAAGGACTCGATGTGGGGGCGATTCGCGCGCACGCCGGCGACGCGTCCCACGCTCTACCCGAGTTTCGGATCGACATTTGATGTTGAGGGCTACCTGCATTATCACGGCATCGCGCTCGTCAACCGCTTTGACGCCAACAGCTATCTCTACCTCACCCGCGCGATGGATCAGTACTCCCTCGGGCGGGACGGTGGCGAGGGGCACTGGCTGGGACAGGTGCGCGGACCGATGCAATTCGTTGGCATCTCCAGCGACTGGCTCTTCCCGCGCGGACCGATCGTCGCGCTGACCGAACGGGCGGCGCTGGCTGGCATCCCGGTCAGTTATGGCGACATCGTCTCGCCGGATGGTCACGATGCCTTCCTCAAGGAATGGGATCAGATGACCGCGGTGCTGAAGCCGTTCATCGATGCCAATCTGCCGGAGGTCGAGGCATGAACCTTCGCGGTCACGATTCGCGGCCGCCGCGCGGTCCGAAAGACGACATGCCCTGCCCCGGTCTCAACCGGGGGTGATGTCAGAGATCCAACAACAAGCGCCACAGGTCGTGGTGCGGCAGTGCACAAGGATATGAACGTGAGCAATCAGGGATTCGAGACACTTGCACTTCACGCTGGTCAGGACGTGGATCCGACGACGCTGTCGCGCGCGGTCCCGCTCTATCAGACCACGTCGTACGTCTTCAAGAGCACCGAGCACGCGGCCAACCTCTTCGGGTTGAAGGAATT
>JAPOLF010000301.1 GCA_029977305.1 bacterium
TTCCGCCGCGAGAAGTTTGTGCCTCGCGGGGGGCCGGACGGTGGTGACGGCGGCAAGGGCGGTGACGTCATCTTGCGCGCGGTCACCAACCTGAACAGCCTGCTGAAGTTCCAGTACAACGAGAAGTTCGCCGCCGAGGCGGGCGGCTCTGGCCGGAGCGAGAACCGCTTCGGGAAAAATGGAAAATCCCTGACCATCGACGTGCCGCTGGGCACGGTCGTGGTGGACGACGCCACGGGCGATCTGATCGCCGATCTGGTGGAGAAGGATCAGGTTGCGGTCGTCGCGCGAGGCGGCAAGGGCGGTCTCGGCAACGTCCACTTCAAGTCGTCGATCCGACAGGCGCCGCGTCTCGCGGAACTCGGCGAACCGGGCGATGAGCGCACCCTTCGCCTTGAACTCCGGCTCATCGCCGACGTGGGGCTCGTCGGGTTGCCCAACGCTGGGAAGTCGACCCTTTTGGCAGCGGCCACGCGTGCCCGCCCGAAGATCGCGGATTACCCGTTCACCACCTTGGCGCCCAACCTCGGGGTGGTGGAGGTTGGGGGTCCGGGCGGGCAGGGGTTCGTGATGGCGGACATCCCGGGGTTGATCGAAGGGGCGTCCGAGGGAGCGGGCCTCGGCCATGAATTCCTCCGCCATGTGACCCGCACGTTGGTGTTGGTGCACGTGCTTGATGCCTCCGGCGGATTGGAGGGACGTGATCCGCTCGAAGACTTCGCCGTGATCAACAACGAAGTCTCTTCCTACGATCCCGACATGGCCACCAAGCCCATGTTGGTGGCGCTCAACAAGGTGGACCTCGTCGAGGCGCGGGACAACCTGCCGCGTCTGAAAGAGGCGTTGTCTGCCGCGGGATATCCGATCTTCGAGGTGTCTGGTGCCACCGGGGCCGGAGTGAAGCCGCTCATGGAGGCGGTCAGTGTGGCGCTGCGGGAGCAGCAGATCTTGGTGGCTGAGCGCGAAGAGAAGGCCAAGGCCGAGCGCACCGTGATCACCCTGCCGAAGACCGATGACCGTGTCTGGCATGCTCGCAAGATCGAGGATCATTACTACGGGGTCACCGGGGTTGGCATTGAGCGATTCACCAAGATGACCGACTTCAACAACGATGAGGCGGCGGACCGCTTCCAGCAGGTGCTGGAGTCGAGTGGGATCGATGCCGAGTTGCGGAGGTTGGGCATCGAGGATGGCGATCTAGTTTCCATTGCCGGCTTTGATTTGACGTGGGGAGATCCCTACGAGCAGTTTGCCGAGGATGTCGTGGAGATTGATCTCGGCGAGTGGTCCGGCGACGAGAGCGAGGACCGCTGAGCACTCACGCCAGATACTCCGCCGGGAGCAATTGGGCGATCTCCTGCATGATCTGATCTGCTGCCGCTTGAGACGCACAGGCGCCGCTGGTGGTGAACGCCTCATTGGGCACCATCTGCCCGAAATGGATGCGTACCGTCCGACGCAATCCGCGAGGTTTCTCGTTCGTCTGCTTGCTTCCGTTCCCGGGCAGCCATTCCGTCCCGGTGATGGCGACGGGAAGTAATGGCGCCTTGCTGCGGATCAGGATCAAGCCCGCACCGGGTTGTCCGGCACCGAGTCTGCGTGACACCGACCGGGTTCCCTCGGGAAACATCGCAACGGCCTCGCCATGGGCAAGAAACGTTTCCGCATTGCGGATTGCCTGGCGATCGGCCTTCCCCCGATCCACCGGAAATGCGCCGGCGAACCGCAGCACACCACCGAGTGCGCGATTCGCAAACAGCTCGCGCTTGGCCATGAAGTAGAGCGGTCGCGGAAACGCCATCGCGAGGAGCACGGGATCGGCATTGTGCAGGTGGTTCGAAGCGACCAAGACCGGGCCGGAACTCGGGACGTGCTCCAACCCTTCGATCTTCAAATCAATGCCGAGACCTGCAAGCCCAAGCAAGCCCATGCGCACGGCACGCCGATTGCCCCCTCGGAGGGTGCCATTGAGGAGATCGTCGATCTCACCCGCCATGACGCGGCTCAGGCATGGCCACACGGGAGCGCACGATCGACTCAATTTCTCGAGCAGCCTCCTCAGCCGATGCGCCGTCCGTCTCGATCACGATGGCATCCGCGGCCTGCTCAAGGGGCGAAACAGCGCGGGTGGAATCGACGTGGTCCCGACGCTTGATCTCGGCGAGGACCGTGGCGTAATCCGCCTCACCGCCGCGAGCGATGACTTCGGTGGTTCGGCGGCGTGCACGTTCTTCGGCTGAGGC
>JAPOLF010000302.1 GCA_029977305.1 bacterium
GGCATGCCCTACGCCTCAGACGGCCAATTGCTCACGGCGAGCCTCATGGACTACACGTTGCCGCGGGCCGCAATGATCCCGCCGATCGAGACAGTGATCATCGAGATCCCCTCGGAGCATGGTGCCTACGGCGCGAAGGGCGTGGGTGAACCGCCAGCGATCCCCGGACCTGCTGCCGTCGCGAACGCCATCCGAGATGCCGTCGGCGTTCGCATGACCCAGCTGCCGATTCGTCCGCAAGTCCTTGCCATGGCGCTTGCTCACGCCGGTGCCGCTGACTAATCGCTGCCCGAACCAGATTGCAGCACGAGGAGCGAGACGCACTCATGTCCCTCACCGCAGCCTACGGTGGATCCAATTGGTCGCAGCGCGTCGCCCCGATGCGGGAGGACATCGGCGACTGGTGGGGTGATTGGGGCGTCTCATCCGAGTGCGGGAAACTCCGGGCGGTCCTCCTTCGTCGTCCGGGTCCTGAATTGGACGCGATCGAGGATTTCGAGCGTGTGCAGATGCGCTCCGACCTGCAACCTGCCATTGCCCGTGCTCAACATGATGCTCTCGCCGATGCCTACCGTTTGCACGGGGTTTCCGTGCATTACGTGGAGAACGGCCGCCTCGACAAGCCGAATAGCTACTTCATCCGCGATCTCATGTTGATGACGCCGGAGGGCGCGATCATCACCCGCCCTGCCTCGACCGTCCGTGCCGGCGAGGAGCGGTATGTCGCAGAGGCTCTCGCCAAGGCAGGCGTCCCGATCCTCATGACCGTCCATGGGACGGGAACATTCGAGGGGGCAGATGTCAGTTGGGTGAACGAAGATCTCTGCTTTCTTGCTGAAGGCCTTCGAACCAACGAGGAGGGGGCGAATCAGGTGGAGCGAATGCTCCGCGAGATCGGGGTCAAGCACGTCGTGCGTGTCGGGCTCCCGTATGGCGCCATGCATCTCGATGGCCTGCTCAACTCCCCTGATCGCGATGTCGCTGCCGTGTGGCCGCGCCGCACGCCGCTGAAGATCGTGCAGACCCTCCGTGAGCGCGGATTCCGCATCCTTGAGCTGCCGGACGACACCGAGGCGCAGAACTGCCTCCCGCTGAACTTCGTCGCACTGGAGCCCGGCACCATCCTAATGCCCACGGGTGGCACCCACATGCAGCGGATTTATGAGGAAGCTGGCATCACGTGCAAGATGGTTGACATCAGCGAGTTGATCAAGGGTGGTGGAGGAATCCACTGCATGACCGGGTTCCTCAAACGCGATCCCGCCTAGCTCGCCACGCGGAGGTCGGATGCTGCTCGAACTCGCCATCCAGGACTTCGCCATCATCGATCGCGTGCGTATCCCGTTCGAACCGGGGCTCAATGCCATCACCGGCGAGACAGGGGCAGGCAAGTCCATCCTGATCGACGCCCTTGGCGCTGTACTAGGGGGTCGTGTCGGTTCCGAGGTGGTGCGCCACGGTGCGACCGGGGCCCGGATCGAGGCCATCTTCTCCGCAGCTGTTGTGGACACCCTGCCCGAACTCCGGGGCATGCTGGATGACCTCGGGGTCGATCACGACGAGGAGGTGCTGATCCTCACGCGGGAGATCAGTGCCGCAGGTCGCACCTCGGCGAGGATCAACGGGCGCTCGGTCACCGTCGGGGTGCTCAATCGGATCGGGTCACTTCTGGTTGACATCCACGGCCAGAGCGATCACTTGTCGCTGCTGCGCACGGCTCATCACCTCGACATCCTCGACCGTTTTGCACAGACCACCGATCTGCGGCGACAAGTCGCCGCGCAGTTCGACGACTGGCACGAAACCCGGCGTCGCATGCGCGAGCTCGAAGAGAACGCCCGGGAACGCGCCCAACGGCTCGATCTGCTGCGGTTCCAGGTGGACGAGATCGCCACGCTTAACCCACAACCGGGTGAAGATGATGAGCTGGCGCGCGAGCGAACGCTCCTCACCAACACCGAGCGCATCGCGTCGGAGGTGGCTGCCATCCGTGACGCCCTCGTCGGGTCAGAACGTGATGGCGAGGCACCGGGCGCACTGGATCTCACCCGTGCCGCGACTCGGCTGCTCGAGGACCTCGCCGCCATGGATCCACAGCTTCAAGCGCAGCGGGATCGGATTGTCGACGCCAGTGCCCAGTTGGAAGACGTCGCGGCGGAGCTTCGCCGCTACGCCGAGGAGATCGAGTTCGATCCGCAGCGGTTGCAGGTGGTCGATGATCGCCTCGATGATCTCCGG
>JAPOLF010000303.1 GCA_029977305.1 bacterium
CGCGCGGCACTCGACGTGTTCTCACGTGAAGGGTACGGCAACACGGCGGTCGATGACATCGCCAAGGAAGCATCGACGTCGAAGGGCGGCATCTACTTCCACTTCCCCAGCAAGCAGGCGCTGTTCCTGGCGCTGATCGACGAAGCGGGCGGCTTGTTGCTGCGCCGCGTCGAGGAGGCGATGGCCAAGGAGACCGATCCGCTGGCCAAGGGCGATGCCGCCCTCAAGGCCGCTCTGTCGACGTTCGGGAAGAACCGCACACTCGCGCGACTGCTGCTCATCGAGGCACTCGGGGCAGGCAAGGAATTCAACGCGAAGCTCTCTGCGCTCCACGCCGCGTTCGCCATGTTGATCACCGGGTACCTCGATGAAGCCGTTGCGGCAGGTGTGCTTCCGCCACACGACACGGAACTTGCAGGAGTCGCGTGGTTTGGTGCGGTGAATCAGGTGGTGACGCGCTGGGTGATGACCGGTGAACCGAAGCACCTGATGGATGCCTACGAGCCGCTGCGGTCGCTGTTGCTGTTCGGCGTCTCCGGGAACGTGAGCAATCGATGAGCAACGACGCCGGTCTTGCGGTGAACATCGTCCAGCTTGCCGAGCACGCACGTCAACGGGCTTGGGAGCGAGGGGCGCCCGTGCTCTGGAGTGAAGCCCGCCGCGTTGATGGGTTCTGCGACCCCTTCCGCGCCTATGCAGGACTCGATGGGGTGGGGAGGCGCGTGCTCTGGGTTGATCCGCAAGAGGATCTGGCCTTCGTCGGCGTTGGTGTGGCGATGGAGGCCGGGTTCGAAGGGTGGACGCGATTCGCCGATGCCTCGGCGTGGTGGCGCGATGAGGCCATGTGGTCCGTCGGTTCGCGAGGTGGTCCGCGTGACCTCCAGTTGCCGATGGCGGCCTCCGGGTTCCGCTTTGATCCGGAGCGATCGAGCGGTGCGGAGTGGCAAGGATTTCCGGACGGGGCGGTCGTTGTTCCGAGTCGACTGGTGATCACCCGAGACCGAGAATCGTGGGCGGTCGGCACGTTGCTCGTGCATGCAGATGATGAATTGGACGGGTTGTCCGGGCGCATGGAGGACCTCCTCGCGCAAACCGCCGCCATGGCTGATGTGAGTAATGAGGCTCCCACCGATGTTCCTTCGCTGATCAGCCGGGAGGAAACCCCGGACATGTCGACGTGGAAGCGTGAGGTGGTGAGCGCCGCTGATCGCATCCGTCGGCACGAGGTTGACAAGGTGGTGCTCGCCCGGCGCGAGGAGCGCACGTTTGCCGGGCCGCTGCCGCTTGGCACGCTCCTGCAGCGGATGCAGCAGGCCAATCAGCAGGCAGCGGTGTTCGCGATTGAAGTCGGGGAGCAGACGTTCATCGGGGCGTCTCCGGAAACGCTGGTCGCCTTGCGCAATGGAGCACTGCAGACGGTCCCGTTGGCCGGGAGTGCGCCGCGGGGTGCGACGTCGGGTGAGGACGAGCGCTTGGCGCGAGCCCTCCTGCGCAGCAGAAAAGACCTGCATGAGCACGAGGTGGTCGTCGGCGCGATGCTCCAAGCGCTTGATTTGGTCGCGGAAGCCAGCCCAGATCCTGATACCCCGATCGTGGTGCAACACCGCACGGTGCAGCACCTCGCGACGCCGATCCGCGGGACGGTGCGCGAGAACGTGACGGCGCTCGATGTGGTTGGTCGTCTCCACCCGACGCCCGCCGTGGGTGGCTATCCGACCGAGGATGCGCTCGACGTGATTCGCAAGGTGGAGCCGTTTGATCGTGGGTGGTACGCCGGCCCGGTCGGGTGGGTGGATGCGGGTGGCGATGGCAAGTTCGTGATCGGGATCCGGTCCGGATTGGTCCGGGGGAGCACCGCCTACTTGTACGCCGGTTGCGGCATCGTGGGGGACTCCGACCCCGACGCCGAGTATCGCGAGACCCAAATGAAAATCGACGCCATTGGGTCCTCGATGGAGGCGCGGTGATGAAGGATGTCGGAGCAGCGAACCTCGCACAGGCGATGGCGCTCGTCGACGGCCTCTGCGCTGCTGACCTCCGAACCGCAGTGGTGTGTCCCGGTTCTCGGTCCACGCCGATGGCGGTGGCACTGGCATCTGATCCCCGGGTGCGGGTGTTGATGCATGTCGATGAGCGTTCAGCGGCGTACTTCGCGCTCGGGATCGCGCTTCGCGACGGCCGTGCGGTGGCGTTGCTGTGCAGTTCCGGCACGGCAGCTGCGAACTTCCTGCC
>JAPOLF010000304.1 GCA_029977305.1 bacterium
GACGGAGTCGGCCTCGCGGATGACGGCGGCGTTGGTGGCCTCATAGCGATCCCAACTGCCGACGAGGACTTGGCCGAGGATGACGGCGTAGATGACGCCGAAGGTGGCGTAGACCGCGCCGATGGAGACGGTTTGGTCGGCTGGCTCGCCGATCTTGAGAAACCTCCGGGTCAGGAAGAGGCCGCTGATGGCCAAAGCCACGGCCAGCCACACGATCCAGCGGCTTTCGATCAACCCCATGATGCCTCAGCTCCGCTCTAACGTCGTTCCTGCGGGTGCGTGTGGCTGATTGTCGCATCCGGTGGACGGTGCGGGGTATCCTCCCTTTGGCAAGACTCGGCAGCGAGGGGCAGGAGGAGCGCGTGGCGAGCACGGCAGCAGCAGCACCTGACAATCAGACCGTCGAGCGGGTGATCCGCATCGAGGGAGGCGTGCCGCTGCGGGGGAGCGTGACGATCGGCGGGGCGAAGAACGCGGCGTTGCCGGCGCTGGCCGCGACGTTGCTGACCCCGGAGGAGTGCGTGCTCCACAACGTGCCGGATCTCGCGGACATCCGCACGATGTGTGCGCTGCTGGAGGAACTCGGCGCCGAGGTGGAGTTCGAGCCGGCGCGGCAGCGGGTGCGGGTGCGGGCGGCGCGGGTGCATCGGACGGATGCGCCGGCGGAGATCGTGCGGAAGATGCGGGCGAGTTTCCTCGTGGCAGGTCCGCTGCTGGCGCGATTCGGGGAGACGAGCGCAACGACGCCGGGCGGGTGCCAACTCGGAGCGCGGCCGGTGGATGTCGATGTGCGCGGGTTCCGCCAGATGGGGGCGGAGGTGATCTTCGACCCGAGCGGGACCGGGATCACCGCGAAGACGCAGACACTGCACGGCGCGCGCATCTACATGGACTACCCGAGCCACACCGGGACCGAGAACCTGCTGATGGCGGCGACGCTGGCCGCCGGGACGACGCGAATCGTGAATGCGTCGTGCGAACCGGAGATTGTTTTCGTCGGATCGATGTTGAATCGGATGGGGGCGCGGATCAGCGGGTTGGGGTCGCCGATCATCACGATCGAGGGCGTGGACCGGATGCATGGCGTGTCGGACACGATCCTGCCGGATCGACTCGAGGCGGGGACGTTCGCGATCGGTGCGGCGATCACCGGCGGCGAGGTGACGCTGCGCAACGTGCGCGAGGCGGACATGTTGCCGGTCACCGCGAAATTGCGCGAGGCGGGTGCCGAGGTCTGGATGGACGAGGATCGGATGATGGTGCGCGGGACCGGGCGGTTCAAGGCACTCGAGATCCAGACCCTCCCCTTCCCCGGCTTCCCGACGGACCTGCAGGCGGCGTTCGCAGTGTTGATGACGCAGGGCGAGGGAACCTCAACGCTGATTGAGCGGGTGTTCGAGGATCGGCTGCGCTACACGGACCAACTGCGCGCGATGGGTGCGGAGATCGTCGTGGAGAAGTTCGCGCCGATCGGATCGGACGGGCAGCCTCGACTCGACGCGGTGCGCTACGGCAACCGGGCGGAGATCACCGGGGCGACGCCGCTCTCGGGGGCGAAGGTGCGCTGCCTCGACATCCGGGCGGGGGCAGGCGTGGTGCTAGCGGGGTTGATCGCGGATGGGGTCACCACGGTGTGTGACATCTACCATCTCGAGCGCGGCTACGAGCGATTCGTGGAGCGCTTGCAGTCGCTCAGCGCGCGCATCGTCGAGCAAGACGCCTAAATCGACTGTCCCAACAGGTTGTTATGAGATGCCGCGTTCGGCGCGCTCTGCGTCGAAGCGGGCGGCCCATGCCTCGCTGGTGTCATCAGCGAGGCGGGCGGTGCGGGGTTGACCGAGTTCGATGTCCGGCGGCAGGGTGATGCCGAGGAAGTCGAGCATGGCGCGGGTGGTCTCCTCGTAGGTCTTGGTGAAGTCCTCGTAGACGACGCGCATCGGGGTGATGCCTGACTTGGCGAAATAGGCGTCGATGGCGGCATCTTCCTCGCGGACCGCGGTGTAGAGGGCGTTGATGCCGTCGAAGTCGTAGACGGGCTTGATGCCGGTCTGGCGGCTGCCCTTGACCTCTTTGCGGCGACCTTGGCCGGTGCGTCCGGCGCGGGGGGCCTCGTCTTGGCCCCAGACACCGGTCTGCTTCGCTTTCCAGTAGGAGATGGCCTGCCGAGTGGTGTTGCGGCGGGTGATGTGCAGGTAGTGGAGGTTCGGGAAGAGGCTGGCGAGG
>JAPOLF010000305.1 GCA_029977305.1 bacterium
CCGTTCTTCCCGATGCTCGCCAACCGCAACCCGGCCGGCCATCCCTCCGCCTGCTCCAGCACCGTCCGCAGGTGCGCGACCGATCGCCGACCGCGCTCCCCGGTCGCGCCGAGGAAGCGATGACCCTCGGTGGAGGTGAAGCGCAGCTCGGTCTCGGTGATCGTGTCCATCAGGCCCAGCTCGGCGAGCTTGCCGAGGACGGGCAGATCGGGAACCATCCGCCCGGCGAGCATCACATGGAACTTCGGTGGCACATGGTCGATCAACGCGGAGAGAAACGTCCGCGCGGCCGGCGAGGTGATCACCTGCGCGTCGTCCAACACCAAGGTGAGGTGCTCGGGCAGGGTGGTCATCGCCTCGGCAAAGGCGATCCCCAGCAGCGCCGGCGGCGGGTCGGCGAGGCGCAGCAGCGGCACCACCGGCTGCAGCCGATTCGGCACCACCCGCTCGATCGCTGCGGCGATGCCGATCGCCAACGCGAGCAGATCATCTTCGCTCTCCGTCAGCGTCAGCCAAGCCACCTTGCACCGCGCCAGCGGGATCCACGACGCGAGCAAGGTCGTCTTCCCGTATCCTCCCGCTGCGCGGACCACGGTCAGCGGCAGCATGAAGGTGCGTTCCAACCGGTCGATCAACCGCTTGCGGACCACGAGGTCGGACGGCACCTGGGGCGGCCGCAACCGTGCACGCAGCACGTCTGGGCCTGGTGTCGGTGCTATGGCAATGGCATGTGGCTTTGGCGCAACACGTCGCTTGGTCGTGGCCACGGCGATCAACCCTCCCCCGGTTCATGGCGCAGCGGAAAGAGGGACCTTGCGGTCATGCCCCTCAAAAAGGGTCACCTTGTGCCCGGCCGCCACTATACCCCACCTGTTCAGGGCTCGCTCAGCGGGGCAGGTTCGGTTCGCGAGGTCGCAAGTACAATGCCCCCATTGCTCCATGGAGGCGAGGAGGCGCGATGCTGATCGGGGTCGATGCCGGCACGTCAGTCGTAAAGGCGGTCGCATTCGCCGAGAGTGGCGAAGTGCTGCGGGTCTCGTCCCGCCCCACCACCACCCGCTCGCCCGAACCCGGCCACAGCGAACAGGATCCGGAGGAGGTCATCGCCGCTGTGGGCGAGACCGTGCGCGACGTCGCCCGAGGGGAGCGCCCGACCATCGTCGGCATCACCGCCCAAGGTGACGGCGTCTGGCTCCTCGATGCCGATGGCCGCCCCACCCGCCCCGCCATTCTCTGGTCTGATGCCCGCGCCGCCGGGATCGTCGAGCGCTGGATGGCCGATGGCACCGCCGCGGCCGCCTTCCACCGCTCTGGCAACATGCTCTTCCCCGGAGCCGCCGCCCCGACCCTGCGGTACCTCAAGGAGGCGAATCCGGCCGCGCTCGCGGGGGCAGTCACCGCCGGGTACTGCAAGGACGCCATCACCCAGCGCCTCACCGGTGAGCGCGTCACGGATGAATCCGATGCCTCGCTCCCCTTCTTCGATCCCATCGGCCGCGCTTATGACCCCGAATTGCTGCGGCTCTACGGCGTTGACGACCTCGCCCATCTCCTTGCCCCGGTCGATCCCGCCCCTGGCGCGATCCGGCCCGTCACCGAGGTCGGCTCCGCGCTGACCGGCCTCCCAGTGGGCACCCCGATCCATGCCGGCCCGTTCGATCTCTGTGCCACGATGATCGGTGCGGGCGCGGCGGATCCCGGCGATGCGTTGGTGATCGTCGGCACCACCCTCGGCTGTGGCGTCCTCACCGACGACGGCACCCCCGGCGACCAATTCGCCGGCATGCTCCTCTGCATGCCCCACCGCGACCGCTGGGTGCGCGTCATGCCTGCGATGGTCGGCACTCCGTCCCTCGAGTGGGTCCTCCAACTCACCAACACCGGCTATGAGGAGATCGATCCGCTCCTCGCCGCGACCGACCCCGGGGCTGGCGGGGTGATGTGTCTGCCGCTGCTCTCCCCCGCCGGCGAGCGGGCCCCCTTCGTCGATCCCGGCGCGCGCGGCCAACTCATCGGCCTCAGCATCGAGACCAGCCGCGCCGATCTCCTCCGCGCCCTCTGCGAAGGCATCGCCTACGCCGCCCGCCACTGCCTCGAGGCGGGAGGACTCACCGACACCGGCCGCATCTTTCTCTCCGGGGGCGGCATGAAATCCGCCGAGTGGCGGCAGATCCTCGCCGACGTCCTCGGCCGCCCGCTCCTTCTTGCCCGCCAA
>JAPOLF010000306.1 GCA_029977305.1 bacterium
TGCGCCATCACTGTGGGCCGAATCCTTGGTTGTTGTTACGTATCGTAAGTTACTTGACAATGATTAGCCGCTCACGGTATTGTCTCACCAGATGGTACACGACGGATCCGCGTTCGGCTACTGCGCCGCTACCGATCGTCTCTCTGCCGTCACCGATGCGGTGGCAATTCGCCCCCGCCCCGCCGAGGATCGTCAACCGTTGTCGATCGCTCACCAGTTCAGAGGAGTCACGCATGGCCGTGGAAGTTTGGAACATCGATCCGAGCCACTCGCAGGTGGAGTTTTCCGTCAAGCACATGATGTTCGCCACCGTGAAGGGCTCCTTCACCGAGTTCAACGGGCAGATCTCCGTGCCCGATGGCGACTTCACCAAGGCCTCGGTGACTACCACCATCGAGACGAAGTCCGTCAGCACCCGCGATGAGAAGCGCGATGAGCACCTCCGCTCCAACGACTTCTTCGGGTCAGGCGACAACCCGACCATCACCTTCACGTCCACCGGCGGATCCGCGGCCGGTGCTGGCAAGTTCAAGCTGAACGGCAACCTCACCATCAAGGGCGTCACCAAGCCGGTGACCCTCGATGTCACGTTCAATGGTCAGGGTGTCAACCCTTGGGGGATGACGGTCGCCGGCTTCTCCGCCGAGACCAAGATCAACCGCAAGGAGTTCGGCATCGAGTGGAATGCGCCGCTCGAAGCGGGTGGCGTCATGGTCAGCGACGAAGTCAAGATCTCTCTCGAGATCGAGGCCGCCAAGCAGGCGTAAGCACCGCGATCCTCGGCACCGCACCGGAGCATCAGCGTGGTCACCCCAGTCCCTCACTCCCATCCTCACGCCGATGCGCCGGTGCTCACCGCCGGTACCCCGCTCGCAGCGGCGGACGCCGCCGTGATCCTGATCCACGGCCGAGGCGCTTCTGCTGCCGACATCCTCGAGTTGTCGCGCCAGCTCACGCCAGCCGGCAGCGCCTTCCTTGCCCCGCAGGCGGCCAACTCCACCTGGTACCCTCTCCGCTTTCTCGAACCGATCGCGCAGAACGAGCCCTATCTGTCATCCGCGCTGGCTCTGATTGCCGCACTGGTGGCGCAAGCGGAGTCCGCGGGGATCGCGTCGTCGCGGATCGCCATCGTGGGATTCTCCCAGGGCGCATGTCTTGCGCTGGAGTTCGCAGCTCGCCATCCGGCACGCTATGGCGGCGTCTACGGATTCAGCGGCGGTCTGATCGGCCCTCCCGGGACGACCTGGCCCGACTTCGGTTCGCTGGACGGGACGCCGATCTTCCTCGGGTGCAGCGATGTCGACAGCCACATCCCGATCGACCGGGTGATTGCCTCCGCCGATCGATTGCGGGACCTCGGCGCCGAGGTCGACATGCGCATCTACCCGGGGATGGGACACACCATCAACAAGGACGAGATCGTCGCGCTCCGCTCCGGCATCGAGGCGATGCTCGCCCAATCGTCCACCCACGGTGAGGGATCATCCACATGAGCAACGACTACACCACCGAAGGCTTCCACCACGTCACCCTTGTCTGCCGAGACGCTCAACGCACCCTCGCGTTCTACCGCGACGTGCTCGGCTTTCCCTTGGTGAAACGCACCGTCAATTTCGACCTGCCCGACACGTACCACCTCTACCACGCTCGCGAGGGCGGCCAACCCGGCACCATCCTCACCTTCTTCGAATGGCCATCCGCCCCGCGCGGGTGGTCCGGCGTGGGAGGCGTCCATCACATCGCCTTCGACGTCTCCGACCAAGCCCAGCAACTCAAATGGAAGCGATGGCTCGACGACCACGGCGTCGCTGTTTCGGGTCCATATGACCGTGGCTGGTTCACCAGCATCTACTTCAAGGATCCCGACGGTCAGGTGCTGGAGATCGCCACCACCGGTCCGGGGTTCGCCATCGATGAGCCGATCGATGCCCTCGGCCGCGAGGTGATCTCCCCGAACCCGGGGCGCCTCATCGGTCATCGCGACGAGCGAACAATCCGCGCCCTCACCTACCCTGAGCCGATCCCGTTCATCGACGAGGCGATGCGTCTCTCCGGCATCCACCACGTCACCGGATTCACCGACGACATCGATGCCGCTGACGATTTCTATCAACGGGCACTCGGATTGCGCTTGGTGAAGAAGTCGGTGAACCAAGACGATCCGGACACCCCGCACTGGTTCTGGGCCAACTACGACG
>JAPOLF010000307.1 GCA_029977305.1 bacterium
TTCATCTCCGGCCGAACACATGCGACGACGTCGGTCCCGCTATGGTAGCCATTTCCCGGAAGGCTTGAGTGCCGCACTCCCGGCGGGCCGTGGTCACGACCGGTCGAACACTTTCTCCATCAGCACCACATCCACCCACGCTCCGTCGAGCCGGCCCTGCTCGACGTACGTCCCCACCTCGCGGAACCCCATCTTCCGGTACAGCGCCACCCCCGCCGCATTCGTCGGGAACCCTGCCAGCACCAGCTTGTGGTAACCGAGGCTCCGCGCCTCCACCTCAAGCGCTGCGAGCAACGCCGTGCCCACCCCGGTTCCCCGCGCTTCACGGGCGACATACAGCGAGAAATCCGCCACGTGCGCATACGCGGGTCGCGGATTGAACACGTTCAGCGATCCCCACCCGATCACCGCTCCGCTGCGCTCGGCGACCATCACCGGATGCCGCTCATCGCGCGCCGTCAGCCATCCGGCACGCTCCTCCTCGGTGCGCTCCTCCGTCTCCAGCGTCGCCACCCGATCCGCGATCCCTTGGTTGTAGATGCGTGTGATCGCCGGAACATCCCCCGCGGTCGCCCGCCGCACCACCACGTCGCTGATGCGGTGATCTCCCGACTGCGACGTCGCCATCACGGCAGCATCGCCAGCGAGGCGGCGAGATCGTCGCAGAGATCCTCTGCGTCCTCGAGCCCGACCGACACCCGAAACAACCCCTTTCCACCAAATGCCTGATAGCCGCGCAACGCGTGCTCGCTCAGGTGGAATGGCGGCTGTCCGACCTGCTCCGCCGGGATGTAGAACAACAGGCTCCGCTGCTGTCCGAGCGACACGGCGAACTGGAACACCCGCAGCTGCCGCGCCATGATCCGCGCCAACTGTGCCCCGTCCTCCACTTGGAAGGTGAGCATCCCCGACATGTTCCGCATCTGCCTCCGGGCGAGTTCATGCTGCGGGTGCGAGGGCAGCCCCGGGTACATCACCCGCGTCACCTTCGGGTGCGCCTCGAGGAAGCGGGCCACCGTGAAGGCACTTGCCTCGTGCACCGCCATCCGGATCGGAAGCGTGTCCATCCCGCGGGCGATCAGCCACGCATCAAATGGGCTGAGCACCCCACCCTGCCGGATGCGACTGTCCTGCCACAGCCCGCGTATCCGCTCCGCCGACGCGACCACCGCCCCACCCAGCGCATCACCATGCCCCGAGAAGTACTTCGTCAACGAGTGGATCACCCAGTCCGCACCGAGATCCAGCGGCCGCGTCGCGAGGGGGGTCGCAAACGTTGAATCGACCACCGTCTCCGCCCCTGCCGCGCGCGCGATCTCCGCGACCGCAGCGATGTCGGTCAGGCGCATGATCGGGTTGGTCGGGGATTCGATGTACACCAACGTCGTGCCGGGGCGGACCGCCGCCCGCACCGCGTCGAGGTCAGTCGGATCGACCCGCACCACCTCCACCCCGAGGCCCGCCAAGGTGTCGTGCGCGAACTCGCTGACGGAGACGTAACACACGTCCGCCAGCACCAGCCGATCCCCCGCCCGCAGGCGATGGAGCAGCACGGCCGTCGCCGCCGCCATTCCGCTACCGAAGACTGCCGCCGCCTCGGCCTCCTCCGCCGCCGCCACCTTCTGCTCCAGCATCCGGATGGTGGGGTTGGTGTGACGCGCGTACTCGGTGACCTCCTCGGCCCCGGTCAGGTGGTTCGTCCAGTCGTAGGAGGGGTCGGTGTAGGCGTCGACGTGCGCCGGCGGCATCACAAAGGTGGCGCTCGGCACGATAGGCGGCGCCGAGGGGACATTGCCCTTCTCGCCGCTCTCACCGGCGTGGATCAACCGTGTGCGGTAGCCCTTTGACGACGAGGATGCCATGACCTGCCCTCCGTGCCTGCCTGTGTCAGCAGGGGCATCGTCGCACATCGCTCCGGCGGAACCCCGATCAGCCATGTGGCTCGTGTCGAGCCTCGAATCCCTGTTCGCCCAATGCTTGGGGTCATCGACGACTTCCCGAATACCGCGAGGCTAAGGGCCGCCGACTCCCGGGAAGCGATGGTCGCGAACGGTGCAAATGAGACCTCATACCCCGGCGCATACGTCCGCATTCCGGTGCGTTTCCTTGACGAGTCATCGATGCACCTTTCATAGTCGCAGAACGACCACGACCAGCGGCACCGAGCTGGTTCACCGCGGCCACGACG
>JAPOLF010000308.1 GCA_029977305.1 bacterium
CATCCTCCCGTCGGGTTTGGCGGAACCTGGGACAACCCACTCGGGACAGACGCACTCGGTCGCAACATTTTGGCACGGGTGATCGCCGGGGCGCGCGTATCGCTGGCGATAGGAATCCTGGCGGTGCTCACTGCCGGGATCGTGGGGAGTGTTCTCGGGATCATCGGGGGATCGCGTAGCAGGCTCGCCACAGCTGTGGTGTCGTGGTTGACCGATCTCCAAGCCGTGCTGCCGTTCATCGTGGTGGCGATCGCGTCGGCGGCGGTGCTGGGTCAGGGCATCCTCAACGTCTTGGTGATCCTGATCGTCACCGGGTGGGTCGTATTCGCCCGGGTGATCCGCCTGCAGACCAAAGTCTTGCAACGGTCCGGGTTCGTGGAGGCCTCTCGGGCGATGGGAAGCAGTTCCTGGTGGCGTGCAACGCACCACCTCTTGCCCGGACTCACCCCTGCGCTGGTGGTGCTGCTGACGCAGCAACTCGCGGCCATGATCTTGTATGAGGGCGCACTGACCTTCCTCGGGCTCGGAGTGGGTCCGCGGTACATCACCTGGGGAGGCATGGCTTCCGACGGACTCGAGGCATCGCTGCGTGCCCCTTGGGTGGTGATCATCCCGGGACTGGCGATCGGAATCTCGGCGCTCTCGGCGAATCTCATCGGTGATTCGATCCAAACCGCGGGGGCTGGCCGATGAGTTGATAGGGACCTTCAAGAACGACGAATGGGAGGAGTGCTGCTGTTGGTGCTCCGAAGCTGGATGATCGAGGGAAGCATCACATGAACATGCATCGACGCAGGCTGATTGAACTAGGACTCGGGGGAGCGGTGGCGTTCGGCACATCGCTCAAGCTTCCGGCGCGGCGGGCGCATGCCGCTCCGACAATGGTGGATGACGCCGTCATCGACCTCATGGTCGAACCGGTGACGCTCGATCCGGCGAATGTCTACGACGCCGATGGTTGGTCGATCGTGCACTCGATCTACGACTCCTTGGTGCAGTTCAACGCGGATGGCGAAGTGGTCCCGCTGCTCGCGACCTCCTTGGTGCAGGTCGATCCGCTTACCTGGGAAGTCGGGTTGCGCGACGACATCACCTTCCACAACGGTGAGCCGTTCGATGCGAAGTCGGTCATCTTCTCGGTGGCCCACATCGTCGACCCGGAGACCAAGTCGCAGGTTGCCTGGAACTTCTCGGTGATCAAGGAGGTGGAGGAGGTCGAACCGCACCTCGTTCGCTTCCACCTCTCGGCCCCTGCGCCGTGGTTGCCGTCGCAGATCGCGCCGTGGCTGGCGATGCTCCCACCCGTGTACGCCGCCGATCCCGCCAACGACTTCGCATCGAACCCCGTTGGCACCGGTCCCTACAAGTTCGTGTCCTGGGATCGCGGCGTGCAGGTGGTGGTCGATGCAAACGAGGCGTATCCCGCGGACAGCCCGAAAGGCGTGGCGTTCGCCAAGCGGGCCTCCTTCCGGCCGGTGCCGACGCCGTCCACGGAAGTCGCGGATCTCCTCTCCGGCTCCGCAACCGTGATCCGAACCGTGCCGGTCGACCAGATCTCGGCCGTGAACGACTCCGGCGCGAGTGTGGTGTCCCGCCCGCTCTCCGGGGTGTCGTTCATCCGCATCCCGACCGACCAGGCTCCGTTCGATGACCCGCGGGTGCGCCAGGCGATGAACTACGCGGTGGATGTCGACGGCATCGTCGCTGCGCTGCTGAACGGCCAAGGCCAGCGCCTTTCCGGGCTCTTCCCCGAGGGTGGCCTCGGGTACAACCCGGACCTCAAACCCTTCCCGTTCGATCTCGCGACGGCCAAGGCGTTGCTCGAGGAAGCGGGTCTGAGCAAGGGGTTCGAGACCCGCCTCGCGTATGCGACCTCAGAGCGCAAGGACATTGTTGAGGCAATCGCGGGGCAACTCGCGGTGATCGGGATCATGGCCACGGTCGAGGCGGTCGAAGTAGCGACGTTCAACCAGACCTGGAAAGACCCGGAGTCTGCGCCGCTCCGGTTCGTCTCCTGGCGGCCGATGTTCGATCCGTTCACGCTGCTGAGTTTGATGTTCTCGGCCGAGGGATTCTTGTCGCGGTACAACGATCCCGCCGCCCAGGCACTGATCAACGCGGGGGCCGCAGAGGCCGATCCGGCCGCCCGCCAGGCGACCTATCT
>JAPOLF010000309.1 GCA_029977305.1 bacterium
TTTCCCGGATGCGCGCAAGCGGGTGCTCGACGACATGGCCGGAAGCCTCGGCGACGATGCTGGCGATCTTCTCTGACTGGTTGTATCCACGCTCCCGGAGTCGACGCACATGCAGTGGCACGGCGACCAGCATCGTGTCGGGGGGCAGTTGGAGATCGGCAAGCTGGCCGGCGAGCAACTCACCGAGGTGGCGATCGCGCGCATGCTCGCCGCTGAACTTGAGCTGATGGATCGAGTCTTTGATCCAGCCGGCGTAAGCACCGAGGCTGCGGAAGGCATCGAGATCCCGGGGCATGTCAGCGCAGCGGCATCGGCCGACCGAGGGCGGGATGCCGCATCGGGTGCACCATGGCGGAGCAAAGGTCGGCGTGATGGCCAAGCAGTCAGCGCACACCCACGCTCCACGCTCACCACAGGAGGCGCAGCGTCGGGGGTAAATGGCATCGAGCATCAAGGTGCCGAGTTTGGAGACCATGCAGCAAGTGTACAGGCGGGGACTTGATGGCTCGTGGGACCAGAGGAGCGTTCAGTCCGTAGGCGTCCACCTACCCTGTCTGCGACCGCGGTCGTCTACTTGAGGATGCGAGCGACGGCACGATCGTAAAGCCCGTCACCCCCGAACCGGCGCAGCGCCCACATGGGTTTCGCGAGGTACCCCGCCATATAGCGGGATTTCGGTTGCTGCGCGGTGACTGCAGTGAGGATCGTGTCAGCAATGAGGGTCGGTGGAGATGACTTCCGTTGGAAGTCTGGATCTGCCATGGTGCGTCCTACCTTGTCCGCCAGCCCTTGGTACGGGCTTGGCTGACCATTTGGATCCGCTGGAGGAGCGTGCCGAGCGAGCACCTCACCAAACTCGGTGGCGATGCTTCCCGGCTCGATAATGACCACACGGATGCCGAATGGCTCCAACTCGACGCGGAGGCAGTCCGACCATCCCTCCAGTGCATGTTTAGTTGCGTGATACCATGCGCCGAGTGGGGTGTAGATGCGGCCTCCCATCGAGGAAATGTTGACGATGGTGCCTGATCCTTGTTGACGCATGTGAGGGATGACCAACTGGGTGAGGCGCGCCAGTCCGAAGAGATTGACCTCGAATTGGTATCTCGCCGCGTCGATGGACACCTCCTCGACCGCGCCGTATTGCGCGAATCCCGCGTTGTTCACGAGAACGTCGAGGCGCCCGCCGTCAGCGAGCACCCGATCAACCGCAGCAGACACTTGGTCCTCAACGGTGATGTCCATGGCCAGCGGAATCACACCGGGAATGCCCGTCAATCGATCGACACGGCGTGCCGCGCCGTACACCGTGAATCCGGACGCTGCGAGTTTCGCGGCGGTGGCAGCTCCAATGCCGCTTGAAGCACCAGTGACCAACGCAATGCGAGACGCCATGGAAGCCCTCCTGTCGACGTGTTCTTATCAGTACGCTACTGTATCGTAGCACATCAATAAGGACATAGCTCTCTGATGGATCACGAATCCCCTCTTTTCATGAGAACGCAGGAGTCGGGCGATCAGGATCCCCGAATTCGTCGATCCATGGATGCGATCCTGGCGGCGGCGGTGCAGCTTTTTGTGCAGGGTGGGCCTCGGGCGGTCACGGTGGACGCGGTGAGCGAGGCGTCGGGCGTGGCCAAGACGACGATGTACCGGCATTGGACTGACCGGAATCACCTGTTGGCTGACACGTATCGCCAGTGCTTGCCCGTGGTTCCTGAACCGCCCCGCGAGCTGGATCCTGAGCAGGGGTTGCGGTTCGTTGTGCGTGCTCTGGTCAACGGAATGGGCAAGGCACCAGCCCGGCCCGCCCTACCCCATTTGATTGCGACGCCACTGGACGCGGTCGAATCGCGGGCACTGCCGCCTGATGTGATGGATCAGACGTTCGCACCGGTGGTCGGGGCGATTCGACGAGCGGCGGTCGATCGGCTGATCCCGGAGACGACGGACGTGCTTGAAGCGAAGCACCAGATCGTCGGATTTGTGATCATGTCCGCGCTTGATCCGGCGTGCGAGATGAATGACGTGTTGGCGGACCGGATTGTCGATCTCTTCTTGACGGGTCGCCGCGTGCCGGATTGAACCCGCGGAGCACTGCGGAATCCAAGGAAAAACGAAACAACCTCCCA
>JAPOLF010000030.1:0-13539 GCA_029977305.1 bacterium
CGCCATCAAGGCAAGTGAACTCGGCGAGAACATGCGGCTGGTCGTGCTCCGGCCGGCATAGCAACTCTGTGGGACGTGGGCCGGGCTCTGGCTGGGAGTGCGGCGGGGATGGGTGATCAGGTGCAGGAGCGGCACGATGCCTAAGTACATTTTCGTGACAGGTGGTGTGGTCTCGTCCGTGGGCAAAGGCATCACCACCGCCAGTCTCGGCCGGGTGATCAAGAGCCGCGGGGCGAGTGTCTCGATCATGAAACTCGACCCCTACCTGAACGTCGATCCGGGCACCATGTCGCCGTACCAGCATGGCGAGGTGTTCATCACCGACGACGGAGCCGAGACCGATCTGGACCTCGGCCACTACGAGCGCTTTACCGATGAAAACCTGTCGAAGGCGTCGAACGTCACCACCGGTCAGGTGTACTCCACCGTCATCGCCAAGGAGCGCCGCGGTGATTACCTCGGCGGCACGATCCAGGTCATCCCGCACATCACCAACGAGATCAAGGACCGGATCCGGCTCGCCTCGCGGCAACACGAGAGCGACGTGGTGATCGTCGAAGTCGGCGGCACGATCGGGGACATTGAAGGGCAGGCCTTCGTCGAGGCGATCCGCCAACTTCGCCGCGAAGTTGGACGACAGAACGCCCTCTACATCCACGTGACCCTCGTGCCGGAACTCGGCGGTGGCGAGCTGAAGACCAAGCCCACCCAGCAGAGCGTGCGAGAGTTGCGTTCGCTCGGCATCCAGCCAGACGTCATCGTCGCCCGTGCCGATCGGCCGATCCCCGACGACGTCCGCGAGAAGATCAGCCTTTTCTGCGATGTCGATGTCGAGGCCGTGATCTCGATGCCGACGGCGGACTCGATTTACGCCGTGCCGTTGATCCTCGAGGAGTCGGGACTCGGCGCGTACATCGCCCGCGAGCTCAATCTGCCCGGCGAGTCAAACCTCGAGGAGTGGCGGGAGTTGGTGGCGCACATCCGCACCCCGCGCCGGCCGCTCCGCATCGCGTTGGTCGGCAAGTATGTGGAGCTCCCCGACGCCTACATGAGCGTGATGGAGGCATTGGTCCACGCTGGACTTGCCAACGACGTCGATCCGGAAATCGTCTGGATCAACGCGGAGACCGCATCCCGCGAGGAGATGGATCGCGAATTCCGCACCGTCTCCGGCATCCTCGTTCCCGGCGGCTTCGGTCCACGCGGCACGGAAGGGAAGATCTACGCGGCGACCTATGCGCGTGAGCATGGTATCCCCTTCCTCGGCCTCTGCTACGGCCTCCACATGGCGGTGATCGATGTCGCCCGAAATATCCTCGGCCTGCCCGGGGCCAATTCCACCGAGATCGACCCCAACACCGCCTACCCGGTGATCGATCTGATGCCCGACCAGAAGGGCGTGCAGATGGGTGGCACGATGCGCCTCGGCCTCTGGCCGTGCAAGCTTGAGCCGGGCACCAAAGCCTTCGCCGCCTACGGCGAGCCGCTGATCCACGAGCGCCATCGCCATCGCTTCGAAGTCAACAACTCGTTCCGGGATCGGCTGGCGAGCGCCGGGCTGATCGTCAGTGGCGCGTCACCGGATGGGAATCTTGCGGAGATCGTGGAACTCAAGGGGCACCCCTACTTCGTGGCCTGCCAGTTCCATCCGGAGTTCCTGTCGCGCCCGACCCGATCGCATCCGCTCTTCCGGGACTTCATCGCGGCCTCCAAGCAGACCCTGCCGGAGGGGAGCCAGCGGGAACTTCCGCTCAAGTCGGATGCTGGCCAACCGCAGGCGTCCTCGGTCTCCAGCGCGGGAGAGTAGACACAGACGCAATCACGGTGCCTCTGCGGGTGTGATCAGCGCCCGATGCAGCATCATGTCATCGTGCCCAGCGACCATGATCATCACCTGCCGCGGATCCGCGAGATTGGCGGTGAGGGTGACTGTTCCACCTGCCGGCAGGTTCGGCGACATCGCTTCGTCGTTCGCCGTCGGCAGCATCACCAGATCGAGCGGCTCCAGCGACACATGGTAGGCATGCGGATCGGTGTTGCGCACCACGACCGCCACCGTCCCCGGCGTGGCTGACATCGGCTCCTCCGGCATCACGATCGCGCCGTTGGCGATCTCGATGACGATCGTCTGCTGCGCCACCTCAACACCCGGCACCCCAGTCATCGCGTGGGAAGTCCCCGGGGCGAATCGCATCGCCAACGCTCCGAGCACCAGGGCTGCACCGCCGATCGCCACCAAATACCCCCATTCGGCTATGCGCTCTTTCAACGGCGGGTGCAGGATCGCCTGTGCCGAGGTCGGAGGGGTCCACCGGCGCAGCCGGAGGGCATTGGTCACCACGCTGACGCTGCTCATCGCCATCGCCGCCGCGGCGAGCATCGGGCTGAGGAGGGTGCCGGTGAACGGATAGAGCAGACCCATCGCCACCGGGATCAGGATCACGTTGTAGGCGAACGCCCAAAACAAGCCTTGCTTGATGGTCGCGACCGTCCGCCGCGACAACGCGATGGCGGTCACCACCCCCCGCAGATCGGCACCGATCAGGGTGATGTCCGATGCGGCAATCGCGACATCCGTCCCCGCACCCATGGCGATGCCGAGGTCCGCTTGCGCGAGGGCTGGGGCGTCGTTGATGCCGTCCCCGGCCATCGCGACCACCCGACCCTCGCGCTGCAAGGCGGTGACGACTTCAGCCTTCTCCGCCGGGAGCGTCTCGGCGCGCACGTGGTCGATCCCGACGCTGCGTGCCACGGCCATCGCGGTCCCGGTGTGATCGCCGGTGACCATCCAGACCTCAAGTCCCAACGCCTTGAGTTCTGCGATCGCCTCGTGCGACTCCGGGCGAATCGGATCTGCCACCGCGACCAACCCGGCAAGTTGCCCGTCTGCCGCCACGAGCACCGGCGTCCAGCCGGAGGACGAGGCAGCGTCCACCGCAGCATCCGCCTGCGACGTCGGGATGCCACGCTCGCGCAGCATCGCGGCGTTGCCGATCACCACGTGGTGGCCGTCAACATCAGCGGCGACCCCGGCACCGGTCGTGGAGGCGAAGTCCGTCGCCGCGAGGACGGGGAGGTTGCGCTGGTCCGAGGAGCGGGCAATCGCCGCGGCCAAGGGGTGCTCCGACTGCCGCTCGACCGCGGCCGCCACCGCGAGCAGTCGATCTTCCGCCCACCCGTTCATCGGCACGATCTGGGTG
Source organism: bacterium (assembly GCA_029977305.1). Taxonomy (GTDB): domain Bacteria; phylum Chloroflexota; class Chloroflexia; order Thermomicrobiales; family UBA6265; genus CADCWF01. The sequence goes on from JAPOLF010000030.1 coordinate 3,201, forward strand.
ACCGCCGGCGACCCGGTGGTGATGGTCCCGGTCTTGTCGAGCACGATGGTGGTGATCGCCTTCGCTGCCTCGAGCGCCTCACCGCCGCGCACCAACACGCCGTGGCGCGCCGCAGTGCCCGTGCCCACCATGATCGCCACCGGCGCGGCCAACCCGAGCGCACACGGGCACGCAATCACCAGCACCGCGACGGCGGTGCGAATCGCCCACGGCAGAGACGGATCCGGCCCCCACACCAGCCACCCGATGAAGGTCAATAGGGCGAGCACCAGAACCATCGGGACGAATCGCGCGGAAACCTCGTCGGCGAGACGCTGCATCGGGGCTTTCGACCCCTGCGCCTCCTCAACGAGCCGGACGATCTGTGCCAACGTGGTGTCCGCACCGACCTTCGTCGCGCGGAAGAGGATGCTGCCGGTGCCGTTGATCGTCGCACCGAAGACGGTGTCTCCAGGCTGCTTGGCAACCGGCATGCTTTCGCCGGTGAGCATCGACTCATCGACCGCCGATGTCCCCTCGACCACTTCGCCATCGACGGCCAAACGCTCGCCGGGCCGGACGCGCACGAGATCCCCGACCCGGACGTCATCAACCGGGATGTCGATTTCCCGGCCATCGCGCAGCACTCGCGCCGTCTTCGGACGGAGCCCCATCAATGCTTCGATCGCCTCGCCCGTCTGGCGCTTTGCCCGAGCCTCCAGCCATCGGCCGAGGAGCACCAGCGCGATGATGATCACCGCAGACTCGAAATACAGTTCGTTGGGAAGCCCCATCGCCGCGGCACGCTGTGGCCACAGGGTAACGAAGGCGCTGTACCCGAACGCCACACTGGTGCCCACCGCCACCAGCGTGTTCATGTTGGTGGCACCGTGCTTCGCCGCCACCCATGCTGCACGGTAGAAGACGCTGCCGGCCCACACTTGGATCACCGTGGCGGCGATCAGCATGATCGGCGCCAGATCGGCCATCGGGATTCCGACCGGCACCACCATCAGGGCCATCATGACCACGCCGACGATGAGACTCACGACCCACTTGCGCTTGAGATCAGCGATCTCGCGATCGCGGCGAGCCTTGCGATCGGAAGACGCCGTTGCAGCGGGGTCAGGCGCCGCACCGCGTTCCGGGGTTGCCGGGGCCGGGATCTCGCCGACCTTGTAGCCCGCCGCTTCAACGGCAGCGACGATCTCCGACATCACCGTGGCGACATCCACCCCCTGCGCCACATCAACGACCGCAGATTCTGTTGCGAGATTCACTGACACATTGCTGAGGTTGGGCGACTTCTGCAGGGCCTTCTCGACCCGCCGGACGCAGGAGGCGCAGGTCATCCCCTCGATCGGGAGCACCAGATGGCTGCCTGAGGCGTCGGCCGCGGAGGGAGCCTCCGGCTGACGTGCGACCGCGGAAAGATCAGCGACATAGCCAGCCGACTCCACGGCGGCCGCGAGCAACGGGATCGCCTCCGGCGCGGCATCGACCGAGGCGGACTCGGTCGCCAAGTTCACCGACACGCGCTCCACCCCGGGGACCTTGGCGAGGGCACGCTCCACGCGCCGCACACACGAGGCGCAGGTCATCCCCTCGACGGGAAACACGACCGTCGCCGTGGTTGCTGGAGCGGAAGCGGTGGATGGTTCAGTCATCAGACTCTCGGGGTGGTGGTGCGCAGCACCGAACGATTTGCTCACACGATCATGATACCCCTACCCCGTATCCAGCGCAATTACTTCGAACACGGTCATCACTAGGCGTGATGAACGTGAATTTGTCTAGGCATACCCCGTGGTGGTATCATCGGTTCATGATGAATGCTGCTTCCGCCGATCGCCCACCATCCTACGAACCTGACCGCGCCCGGATTCGCAATCGCCTGCGCCGGCTCGAGGGGCAGGTTCGCGGCGTCCAGCGGATGGTCGACGAGGACGCCTACTGTCTCGACATCCTCACGCAGTTGTCGGCGGTGATCGCCGGTGCGCGTGCCGCGGGGTTGCTGATTCTCGAGGATCACATCCGGGGCTGCGTGATGGAGGGCGATCCTGCCGATCGTGAAGCCACCCTCGCCGAGCTCACAGACGCCATCGAACGCTTCTCGCGCACGCTCGGTTAACCCCATCCCCTCAGGACGTAAAAGGAGCATTTCATGCCGATCGCGCGCAACGGAGATTTCGAGGCGTACTACGAGGTGGAGGGCTCCGGGCCTCCGTTGCTGATGTATCACGGCCTCACTGGAACCGGGCAGCGGTGGCGGGACACCGGGTACGTCGATGCGCTCGCGCCGCACTTCACCGTCCTGTTGGTCGATGCGCGCGGTCATGGCCGCTCGAGCAAACCGCATGATGCGGCCCGCTGCACCCGCCGCGATCGCGCGGCAGACGTCCTCGCGGTGTTGGATCATGCGGGGTATCCGCGGGCCGCGTTCTGGGGTCATTCCCTTGGTGGCATGGTCGGGTTCACCCTCGGGCATGATGCCCCCGATCGCATCACCAGTCTCGTGCTCACCGGTTACAACCCCTACCCCATGCAACCCGCCGAGGCCGCCGAGGTGCAGTCGTGGCTCGACGGGCTGAGCGGCGGCATGGAGTCCTTCGTCGCCGGCTACGAGGCTGCCCACGGCCCTCTCGACCCTGCCACGCGCGCCAAGTGGCTCGCCAACGATCACCGTGCCCTGATGGCCTCGATGGAGGCGTGGATCGCGGGCAGTGACGGATCGCAAGCCGTCGAATTGCCGAACATCCCCGTGCCCACGCTGGTGCTCGTCGGCACGGAGGAACTGTTCCACGACGATGTCCAGCGGGCGGTCGGAATCATGCCGCAGGCGGAATTCGTCTCGCTTGACGGCTTCGACCATGTCGCCACCTTTCTCCGCAGTGACGCCGTGCTGCCATCGGCGCTGCCTTTCCTGCTGTCCCATGCTGGTGAGTCCGCCTAGTTCGGGCCAGACCCCGTACAATCACCCAACGCCGCACCCGCGCCGGATCGGAAACCACGAGGGACGCTTGCATGACGAACGACAGCTGGTTGACGCCGATCGGTGAAGAGGGCCTCGGGTATCGCCGACGCTTCCAAGGGTTGATCGGCGTGCAGTCCAAGGTCCCGGTGCGGGATCGCGCCATCCTCTCGCTCGTCTACACCCCCGGCGTCGCCGAGGCCTGCATGGCGATCGCCGAGGATCCCCTGCTCTCCTACGACCTCACCTGCCGCGGCAACACCGTCGCCATCCTCACCGATGGGTCCGACATCTTCGGCCGCGCCGGCGGACCTCCCGAGGCCGCCATCCCGATCGAGGAGGCCAAGAGCGTCATCTTCAAGACCTTCGCCGGGGTCGATGCCTTCCCGCTCTGCCTCGCCACCAACGACCCCGCCGAAATGGTGCGGGCCGGACTCGCCGTGGCACCCACCTTCGGCGCGATCTGCATCGACGACATCGCCGCGCCGAAGGCATTCACGGTGCAGGATCACCTCGAGAAGGCGGCAGACATCCCGGTCTTCTCCAATCAGCACCACGGCACTGCGGTGCTCGTCCTCGCGGCGCTGAAGAACGCACTGCGGGTCACCAATCGCACGATCGAGGACGCGGAGATCGTGATTTCCGGGGCGGGCGTTGCCGGTATCGGTGTCGCCCGCCTGCTCGCGCGCGCCGGAGCCAAGCACTTGGTCGTGTGCGATCGCGCAGGCTCGATCTACCGGTACCGCGGACAGCGCATGAACTGGGCGAAGGCCTATCTGGCCAAGGAGACCAACCTTCCCGCACGCAAGGGCTCGCTTTCGGAGATGGTGGCCGGGGCCGACGTGTTCATCGGCCTCTCGAGCGGCGGCGTCCTCACCGAGGAGATGGTCCGCAGCATGGCGAAGGATCCGGTGATCTTCGCCCTCGCAGTCCCCGATCCGGAAATCGACCCGGCCGCAGCCCGGGCCGCCGGGGCGCGGGTGATCGCCACCGGACGCTCCGATTACGCCAACACCATGGATGTCTCGCTCGTCTTCCCGGGGGTCTTCCGTGGCCTGCTCGACAGCCGGGCCCACAACATCCGGCTTCGCATGTTGCTCTACGCGGCGGATGCGTTGGCGGACATCATCAAGCCCGAGGAACTCCACGCCGATTACATCATCCCCCGCATCTTCGACTTCCGGGTGGCGCCTGCTGTCGCCGCAGCCGTCGTCCGCGCCGCGATCGAGAGCGGTGAGGCCACCGCCGACGTCTCCCCCGAAGAGGTGGCCGAGAAGACTCGGCGCTACGTCTACGAAGGTCGGCTCCATGCCAACCAAACCGGCACCCTTTCGACCGATGGCAAGTCGTTTCGTGACGAGGCGATCGATCTCCGCAAGCGTCACGGCGGCGTGCTCGAGATCCGCTCGAAGATCCCCATCCGCGACCATCACATCCTCAACGTCCTCTACGTGCCCCCGGCGGCGCTCGCCCCGGCGAAGGTGATCAAGGACGATCTCTCGCAAGTCACCCAACTCACCTCCAAGGGCAACCTCGTCGCGGTGGTGACGGATGGCTCCGCCGTCCTCGGCCTCGGCGACATCGGTCCGCAGGCCGCGCTTCCGGTGATGGAGGGGAAGGCCGTGCTCTTCCAGACGCTTGCGGGCGTCGAGGCCTTCCCGATCTGTCTGGCGGCGCGGAATGTCGATGAGATCGTCGAGATCGTCGAGGAGATCGCCCCGGCCTTCGGTGGCATCAATCTGGAGGACATCGCCGCACCGCGCTGCTTCGAGATCGAGCGCAAGTTGCGTGAACGGCTGAAGATGCCGGTCTTCCACGACGACCAACATGGCACCGCGATCGTCGTCGCCGCGGGCATGCTCAACGGCAGCCAGCTGCGGGGCACGGCACTCAAGGACATGCGGGTCACGATCAACGGGGCCGGTGCCGCGGGGATCGCGGTCACCAAGTTGCTGCTCGGGATGGGGATCGGTGATGTCGTCCTCTGCGACCGCGCAGGGGCGATCCACGAGGGGCGTCCCGATCACATGGACGACTCCAAGAACGAGATCGCGGCGCTGACCAACCGGGATCGCCGCGCCGGATCGCTGGCAGATGTCATCGTCGGGTCCGATGTCTTCATCGGCCTCTCCGCCCCGGGAACGCTCACCCCTGACATGGTGAAGTCGATGGCACCGAATCCGCTGGTGTTCGCCCTCGCCAACCCGACCCCGGAGATCACCCCCGATCTCGCCAAGCGGGCGGGGGCACTCGCCGTCGCCACCGGCCGCTCCGACTATCCGAATCAGGTCAACAACTCGTTGGCATTCCCTGGCGTCTTCCGCGGTGCGCTCGATGTGGAGGCGCGGCAGATCGATGATGCGATGAAGATCGCCGCCGCCCACGCCATCGCCGACTTGGTCTCGCCGGAGCAACTCTCCCCGGAGTTCTTCATCCCGGACAGTCTCGATCTGCGCGTGTCCCCGCGGGTGGCGGCGGCAGTGGCGGCCTCGGCGATCGCGGGAGGGCTGGCCGGCCGCGAGATCTCACCGGCCGACGTCGAGGCGCGGTGCCGCGACATGGTCTACGGCGGCACCGGCCTCGCCTAGCTGTTCGCGATTCCACCGGGTTGCGTTCGTCCGGATCGGCCCTAGCGGGGTTGGTCCGGACGAAAGTGTTTTCCAAGGACCGGGCTCACGAATTCGTCCCGCACGATGTCCATGATCAGGATGTCGTGCATCTCTCCGTTCAGCTGGCGGCTCTGACGCCGACGGCCGGCGTGCCGGAAGCCCGCCTTCTCGTAGGCGCGAATGCCCGCGAGGTTGTAGCTGTAGACCGCCAACCAGACGCTGTGCATGCCAAGTGCGGTGAACGCGACATCAAGGAGGAGCCGGGTCGCCTCGGTGCCGTAGCCCTTGCCGCGCGCGCTCGGTTCGCCGATCAGCATCCCGATCGTGCAACTGCGGTGGAGATGATCAATCTCGCGCAGCTCGCCATTGCCGATGGGGGTCATCTCGGGCAGGGAGAAGATCGTGAAGTGGCGATTGCCGTCGTGGATGACGCGGTCGTACCACTCGATCTCACGCTCCTCCGGCATCGGCATCGTGATCAGATCGAGGGTGCGCAACGTCCCCGGATCATTGATCCACCGGGTGTAGGTGGGGATGTATCGGCGGTCCATCGGCCCCAGCGCGACATGCTCGCCCACCACGTTCAGAATCGGAGCGTCGTGCCCGGGATCGGTCATTTCGCCTCCTCCTCACCCAGTGCCTCAGTGGCCGAGGGGCTCACCACCCACCCGTCCTGCTGCCCCGGTAGCACCGCGGCGTCAGCAGACATTTCTTCCTCCGCCAAGCTCTGCGTTTCCTGCCAACCAGGTGCTCCCGGGACGCGTTGTGCGGGAATATCGATCTTCTGGGTCAACCACAGCGACGCAAAAATAAACACCGTCCCGAACAGGAACGGAAACTGATATCCGAAGCGATCCCACACGGCAGCGCCGATGAGCGGCACCACGATCGCCGTCACATGGGAGAGCGAGATGCCCATCGCCAGACTCGGCGCGAGGTCGTCCGGTCGACAGATCTTCCGCAGGTAGGTCGTCGTCCCGATGGAGAAGAGGAAGAGGAAGTTGTAGCCGAGGTAGGTGAGGTAGAGCAGCCAAAGATTCTGCGAGAACGCGAATCCGAGGAAGACCACGAGGTGCAACGAATACCCGACCGTGAGCACCCGCTTTTCGCCGTAGCGATCCACCATCCGCCCGACGACCCTCCCCGCCCGCCAGTTGATCAGGGCGGAGATGAGCAACAGGGTCGACAGCGTCAGCGCATCGACGTTGAACACCTCGACCAGCACGAAGGGCGCGAAGGCGAAGTAGATCTGCATCCGCGAGCCGTCGAGGAAGCTCAGCCAGTAGTAGAGACCGTATTCGCGCCGCCACGTGATCCGCGGTGCGGCCTTGGCCGCCGCCTTCGCGTTCATCGACACCGGGAAGCGGACCACCGTCAACGCGGCCATCAGCGCCGCGATCCCGGAGAACACATACAACCCGCGCAGCCAAGGACCTTGCACCGCCCGCAGCGCGTTTGAGAAATCGCCACTGAGCAACTCCCCGAGCTTGGCGAAGACCGAGCCCGTCGCCTGCGAGAGATCGGCGGCATTCCATGCCACGACGAGCAGCACCGCCATGGTCGTGACGAGCGCGAAGATGGTCCCGGCGAAGCCGATCGAGCGGTACCTCCCGAGGACGGTGCCCTCCTCGCCGTTCCGCGCCAGTGACAACCCGAGTGCATCCTGCAACTGGAGCCACGAGTGGTACCCGATGCTGGTGATCAACGTCGGCAGGATCAGGCCGAGGAACGAATGCGCCCCCGCAAAGATGATGTAGCCGACCCCCGCGATGCCGAGCGAGATCGCGGTGGCGCGGGCCAACCCCTGACGCAGCAGCAATGCCGCCACGAAGATCAGCAGGAACCCCGGCAGCTCGCGGATGGAGATGAGGACGGCGTTCGCCGCGCCGTCCATCCCGATCTCGTCGCGGAAGAAGTTCGGCGAGATCGTCTGCGGCACGTTCATCATGATGGCCGCGAGGAAGGTGGTCACCGCGAGGATGCGGAAGCCCCGATTGAGTTGGTTGCTGCTCAGCCCGCGCTCATCCACCGCGCCGGACGATCCATCGAGAGGTTGTGTCGCCACGAGGATGCCGCCTTTGTCACGTCGACCTACTGGCGAGAGTGTATGCGACCGGTCCTCGCCGGGCGGTCATGCCGCCAAACGGGCGGGGCCGGCAGCGATTGCTCGCCGCCGGCCCCGTTGATGTGCTGGGAAGATGGTCTAGGAAGCGGGGGTCGCCTCCGCCGCCAGACCAGCCTCAGCGGCGCGCTCGGCCTCGGTGAGGTTCTCCTTGGTGATGAGCGCCGGAGTCAGGTAGTTGTCGTGCTCGGCCGGCTCGGTGCCGTCCTTGATGAAGGCGAGCAGGATGTCGATGGCGGTGGTCGCCTGCTTGCCGGGGAACTGCTCGATCGTCGCGGCCATCTTGCCCTCGTTGATCGCAACGAGTGCCTCCGGCAGGGCGTCGAAGCCGATGATCGGCATGCTCAGGCCGTTGGCCTGCGCGACCTCGACCACACCGAACGCCATGTCGTCGTTGGCGCAGACAACCGCATTCGGCTCACCGTTGCCGGCGAGCATCGCCTCGAAGACCGAGACCGCCTTGTCGCGGGCGAACTCCGCGGTCTGGCTGGCGGCGATGACGACCTTGTCCTGGCCCTCGAGCGACTGCACGAGGCCCTTGTTGCGGGCGATCGCCGGGGACGCGCCCGGGGCACCCTGGAGCTCGAAGACCTTGCCGCCGTCGGGGAGGATCTCGATCAGGTACTTGCCCTGCTCCTCGCCGCCGATCACGTTGTCAGCACCGACGTGGGCCAGCGTCTTCACCGCCGGGTCGTCGATGTTGCGGTCCACGGTGACGACCGGGATACCAGCCTCGATCACCGCCTGGATCGCGGGGCCGAGGGCCGCCACATCGTTCGGGCTGATGACGACGCCCTGGACACCCTGCGCAACCGCCGCCTCGAGGTCGGCCGACTGCTTGGTGCTGCTCGGCTTGCCGTTCTCCTGGCCGTCGAGCTGGATGAGCTCGATGCCGTCCATCGACGCCGCGTGCTCAGCAGCAAGGTTCATCATGTGGACGAAGAACGGGTAGTTGAGGCCCGGGACGGAGAAGGCGATCTTGATCTTGTCCTGCGCGAAGGCGCGGGTGCCAACCGGCATGAACACGGTGACCCCGGCCGCAGCGGCGACCTGGATCATGCGTCGGCGGGAGAGCTGCGAGTTCACGACGTCCATGCGTCACTCCTTGATCTTGCACGCCCCAGCACGATTGCCGGGGCCATCCATGCTCGCCACCAGCGAGACCGTCTCGCCGGGGATGAAGCCAATATTCGCATGACTGCCTGCGGTTGCAAGGCAGTCGGCCGATTAGGCGCGGCGGCGCTTCTTCGCCACCTGGTCGACGTACACACTGAGGACGATGATCGCCCCGATGACGATCGGCTGGTAGTACGGCGAGACGTTCATGATGACCAGGGCGTTCTTCAGCACGCCGATCAGGATCGCCCCGATGCAGGTGCCGATCACCCCGCCCTGCCCGCCGAACAGGCTGGTGCCGCCGATGACCACCGCGGCGATCGCGTCCAACTCGAAGTTCTGACCCGCCACCTGCTCCGCGGAGTTCAACCGCGAGGTCAGCAGAAACGCCGTCACCCCGGCGCAGAAGCCGCTGATCACGTACACGCTGATCGTCAGGAGCGTCGTGTTCAACCCCGACAGGCGCGAGGCCTCCGGGTTGCCACCCAACGCATAGATCCAGCGTCCGTACTGGGTGTACTTGAGAACGATGTGCCCTGCGATCACGAACAGGAGGAAGACGACCACCGGGATCGGCACGCCGCGGAAATCCCCGAACCCGAGCACGAAGCCCTGTCCCGCCTTCTTGAAATCATCGGAAAAGGAGCTGATTGGCTGACCCCCGGTCCAGAGCAACGTCGCGCCGCGCCATGCCCCGAGGCCACCGAGGGTGACGATGAAGGCCGGGATGCCGAGTTTCCCGATCAGTGTCCCTTGGAACAACCCGATTGCCAGTCCGATGCCGATCGCCGCCAAGGCGGCCAACAGCACGCGCACCCCGCCGGGATCGGTCACCCCACCCTCGATCAGACTGCGCGATCCCTTCGCGACCGACGCCGCGACCACGCCGCAGAACGCGACCATGGAGCCAACGGAGAGATCGATGCCCGCGGTCAGGATCACGAAGGTCATGCCGACGGCAAGGATCCCGGTGAACGAAATCTGCCGCAGCACGTTGAACAGGTTGATCGGCGATCGGAATCCTTCAGAAACGAAGGACATCGCCACCACCAGCCCGATCAGGATGATCAGCGGCGCGAACCGCGCCACCAGATCAAAGGGGTCTCGTTGCTGCGCATCCCGTTCCGTCGGGATCGCCCGTGCCTGTGTCGCCATCAACCCACTCCTGACCTTTAGGCGGCCGCGCCGCCGACCGTTCCGGTTGCCATCGCCATGATGCGTTCCTGCGTCGCCTGGCTTCGCGACAATTCACCGGCGATGCGTCCCTGTCGCATCACGAGGATGCGGTCACTCATCGCCAAGACCTCCGGCAGCTCGGAGGAGATCATCAGGATCGCGACGCCCTGCTTCGCGAGATCGTTGAGGAGGCTGTGCACCTCGGCTTTCGCACCGATGTCGATGCCGCGCGTCGGTTCGTCGACGATCAGGATCCCCGGCTCCAATGACAACCACTTGCTGAGCACGACTTTCTGCTGGTTGCCGCCAGAGAGATTGATCACCTTCTGATCGAGACCTGGCGTGCGGATGCGCAAGGCATCGACG
>JAPOLF010000030.1:13549-13796 GCA_029977305.1 bacterium
ACGGCGCACGAACCCGAAACGGACGAGAGATTTCAGTGACGCGAGGCTGATGTTCTCCTTGACCGACAACCCCAGCACCAGGCCTTGCTTCTTGCGGTCCTCCGGGACGAGCCCGACCCCGAGGTCGATCGCGTCCTTCGGCGACGTCACCGCCACCGGCTTCCCGTGCACGAGAATCTCGCCGCTCTCGAACGGATCGGACCCGAAAATCGACCGCGCCACCTCCGTCCGACCGGACCCGACGAGT
>JAPOLF010000310.1 GCA_029977305.1 bacterium
ACGGTCCGCGCGATCCGCTCTCGATGTCTACGGACAACACTGCCGCCGGACGGATTGCGGACTCGATCAATCACGGGCCGATCTCCTTGGTGCATGAGGGCATGGAGGTGGTGGACAACGCCGGGCACAAACTCGGCAAGGTTGACCGCATGCGGATGGGCGATCCCAACGCCGCCACTGGTCAGGGCATGGGATGGCAGGATGGGGTGAACACCCTTGATGAGGTTGCACGCGGGGTGTTCGGACCGAGCGGATCGGTGATCCCGGAAGCGGTGCGCCAGACCTACCTGCGGATCGGCTACATCCGCATCGACGGCCGGGGCTGGTTCTTCGATCACGACTGCTACGCCGGGGCCGACCAAATTGATCGGGTCGAGGGCCACACGGTCTATCTGAATGTGAGCAAGGATGACTTGCCGCACGCCTAAGGTTGCCCACGTCCATCGACCGGTCACACCATGCCGCGACTGACGTTCCTCGGAACCGGGACCTCGAACGGGGTGCCGATCATCGGGTGCTCATGCGAGGTGTGCCGGTCTGAGGATCCGCGCGACAAGCGGACTCGCTCATCAGCATTCGTGGAGTGGGGCGATCGCATTTACCTGATCGACACGGCAACAGAACTGCGGGCTCAAGCGCTTCGGTCAGGACTGTCACGGGTCGACGCGGTGCTGATGACGCACCCTCATGCCGACCACACCGGCGGTTTCGATGACCTTCGGCGGTTCAATGAACTTGTACAGGCGTGGCTGCCGGTCTGGGCGGATCCGGGGACGGCCTCGCTCTTGCGTGAGCGCTACGCCTACACCTTCACGGAGACATTCCCCTTCTTCGGGGGGAAGCCGGATTTGATCCTCAACGAGATCGATGGCCCGATCGCGCCATTCGAGCATGAGATCGTGCCGATCACGGTGATGCATGGGCGTCTCCCGATCACGGCGTACCGTTTCGGCTCGCTGGCCTACGTGACCGATGCCAAGACCATTCCCGCGGAGTCCATGGACCAATTGCGGGGGGTGGACACGTTGGTGCTCAACAGCCTGCGGTCGGCGCCCCATCCGACACACCTGAGCATCGAAGAGGCCCTCGCGGTGATCGCCGAATTGCAGCCGCGGCAGGCATTCCTCACCCATCTTTCCCACGAGGTGTCGCATGACCGGGAAAGCCGGTCATTGCCGGAGGGCGTGACGATTGCCCACGACGGCTTGGTCGTGGAGTCCCCGGGCTGACCGGGGTTCGGCGCGGCGCTTTGGTATCCTGTGCGGGGTGCCTGATGGTCAAGAGCATCGGGCGGTGGGAAGGCGGGAGGTTGCAACCGGTGGTGGATTTGCGGCGTCACCGGCCTCGCGCGATGAGGCGCTGAGGTGAAGATCGCCCTCGTTTCGCCGTATGACATCGCTCATCCGGGCGGCGTCTCGGAACACATCCGCCATCTCCGCCACGAATTCGAGGGGCTCGGGCATCACGTGACCGTCCTCGCCCCACGCGGGCGAAAGGGTGGATTGGAGACCCAGCCCGGGTTCTACGGCATCGGCAGGACGTTCTCCATTCCGAGCAACGGCAGCACCGCGCGCCTCACCTTCGATGTGACGCTCTACGCGGCAGTCAAATCGATCATGCGGCGGGAGAAGTTTGACATCGTGCATGTGCACGAGCCGTTGGTCCCTGCCCTCCCCTACATGGTGCTGCTCAACTCGCAGGCGGTGAATGTGGCGACCTTCCATGCCTTTCGCGCCTCGAGCCCGTGGTACACGGCGTTCAAGCCTTACATGAAACTTCTGCTGAGCCGCCTGGACGGGCGGATCGCCGTGAGCGACCCGGCGCGGGAGTTCGTCAGCCAGTATTTTGAGGGACCGTACGAGATCATCCCGAATGGGATTGATCTGGCACGATTCCGGAACATCGACCAACTGCCGTGGGTGCGGGATGCCCGACCGAGGATCCTCTTCGTCGGGCGGTTCAATGAACCTCGCAAGGGGTTCAAGTACTTGTTGCGGGCGATGCCGCTTATCCACCAACAATTCCCCGATGCGCGATTGATCGTGGTGGGCTCCGGCAAACCGGAGAAATTCGCCGGGCTCATGGACAAGTACGGCGTCCGCAACGTGG
>JAPOLF010000311.1 GCA_029977305.1 bacterium
CGATGCGAGCGGAATGGCGATCGCCCAACACCTTTCGAACTTGGAGCGGGATCTCGGTTTCATCGATGATCCCGGCGCGGATGGCATCGTCGATGTCATGGTTGATGTAGGCGATGCCGTCGGCGATCTTCAGCACCTCGCCCTCAAGCGTTCCGGGACGGCCCGAGGCATTGCCGGTGATCCCGCTGCGAGACTTGGAGTGGCGGAGGATGCCGTCGCGCACGGCATCAGTCAGGTTGAGGCCGCGACCATCTCGTTCGAGAACCTCCACCACCCGCAGGCTCTGTTCGTTGTGGCGGAACCCGGGGAAGACCTCACCGAGGGCGGATTCGCCGGCGTGCCCGAAGGGGGTGTGTCCGAGGTCGTGGGCGAGGCCGATCGCCTCGATCAGGTCTTCGTTCAGGCGCAGCGCGCGCCCGATGGTGCGGGCGATCTGTGTGACCTCGAGCGAGTGGGTGAGGCGGGTGCGGTAGTGGTCGCCCGTTGGGGCGATGAAGACCTGGGTCTTGTGCATCAACCGGCGAAACGCCTTCGAGTGCACGACCCGATCGCGATCACGTTGGAATCGGGTGCGGAGATCGGATTCCGGTTCCTCCTCGGCACGAGGTTGGTCGGCGCTGCGGGTTGCGGCGACTGCGAGCGACGCGTCTTCCCGCGCTTCCAGGAGTGCTCGGACTGTCGGTTCGTTTGGCTGCATCGCTGGTCCGTCACCTTCCCGCTTCATCGCGCCGTCTCGAATCAGGTGTTGTGCATGATCGGCGGAATCATTCGATGATGTCGAGATTGGCCAGTCCGGCGATCAGGCGTTTCTGGCCGTGCCGGCTGAAAGCGATGGAGAGTTCCTGGTCGCCATCGCGTCGAGTCTCCGCCTCGAGGATCACCCCTTCACCGAACTTCGAATGGAAGATCTTCTGTCCCGGGGTGTAGGTGATCTTCGGCTTGGGAGGTGCTGTCGGCGTTGGGATCGAGGGCACCGGGATGTTCCCGCTGCGCAGGCGACCGGTGAGCGAGGACCCGCTTTGCTGAGCGGAGCGAGCGGTGGCGCGGGAGCCTTGGTTGTCGATGTGCAATTCGGGGATCTGCGCCAAGAAGCGCGAGGCCACCGATGGCCGGTACTGCCCATACAGGGCGCGACCTCCGGTGTAGGTGATGTACAGGAGTTTCTCGGCGCGGGTGATCCCAACGTAGAAGAGGCGACGCTCCTCCTCCATCGGGCGACGATCGGTCCACTCCGCCTCGATCGCCCGTTGGATGGGCAGCAGGCCCTCTTCCGCGCCGGCGATGAAGACCACCGGGAATTCGAGACCCTTCGCGGAGTGCAGGGTGATCAGGGTGGCGCGGCCACGGGCGTCGGTTTCCATGGTGTCGGTGTCGGAGACCAGTGCGACTTGTTCGAGCCAGGTCGGGAGTTGCTCGGCGAGGTTCAGTACCTCGTAGCGTTGGAGGTCGTTGCGCAGTTCGAGCACGTTCGCCCAGCGTTGCATCTCCTCTTCGCTTTGGTGGTCGAAGGTGGAGGCGTAGCCGGTTTCGTCGATGACGCGATCAAAGAGCTCGGAGAGCGGGATGGTGCCGCTTACGTCTCGCAAGGTGCCGAAGACGCGACCGAGGCGTTCCGCGCCGGTGCGGGCCGCACCGGTCAAGGCCGGGGCGTGCAGACTCGACGTGGCGCGAGCGGCTGCGATGAACCCATCGAGGACGGTGACACCTTGCTCATCCGCCCAGCGGCGCACCGTTTCCAGCGCCTTCGGGCCAATCCCTTTGCCGAGTGGCGTGTTGCCAATCACCCGCTCCAACCCGATCTCGTCCGAGGGGTTGTGCAGCAGCCGCAGAACGGCGATGACGTCTTTGACTTCCTTGCGATCGTAGAAGCGCACTCCGCCGACGATCCGGTACGGGACGTCACTGATGCGGAACGCCTCCTCCAGCAGTCGTGACTGGGCAGTGGTGCGGTACATCACAGCGATGTCGTCACCGGACATGCCGCGATGGGTGAGGCGGCGGATCTCATCGACGATGTACCGCGCCTCGACGTTGCCGTCGGGGAGATCGCGCACGACGATCTTCGACCCCTCGTCA
>JAPOLF010000312.1 GCA_029977305.1 bacterium
CCCGCCGATCCCCATCCCCCCGGTCACTCCGGACGCGACCATCGACGAGGGGGACAAGCTCCAACTCGGCGACACCCGCTTCCGCGTCCTGCACCTGCCCGGCCACGAGCCGTTCCACGTCGCCCTCTGGAGCAAACCCGACAGCGTGCTGCTCTCCGGCGACGTCCTCTTCCCGAACGGCCACGGGCGCACCGATCTTCCCGGTTCCGACCAAGCGGTCATGGACGCCACCCTCCTCCGCATGGTCGAGGAGTTGCCGCCCGACACCACTGTCTACCCGGGACACGGCGACCCCACCACCATCGCCGCCGAGGCGGGGTGGATCAAGCGCAAGCGCTAATAGGAGCGTCCTTCAGGATCAGGACCCTTCGCCCGGGGTGCAGGCTGCCTGCACGTCGGTCGGAATCTCCGTGCTGATCCCATCGCCCTCGAGCACCGCGATGAACTGGTCATTGGTCAGCAGCGCGAGCAGGAAGGCCGTCACGCTCATCGCCTCCGCCACCACCGGCACCCCGCCGAGGGGCGTCGCCTGCAGCCCGGCGATCACCGTCCGCGTCGCGTCCAGCTCATCCTGCGCCGCGACGACCTGATCCGCTGCCCCGGCGAACGAATCCGGCCCACCGGCACGGATCGCTGCCGTGCAGTACGTCGCCGCCATCACCGCGTCATTGATCAGCGCCTGACCGTCGGCACCAGACTGCCGCGCCTGCACGATCAGGTTGTCGATGATCGCCTGCATCCCCTCCGGCATGGCCAGCCATCCGGGCATGCCGAACGCCGGTAGCTCTATGGAAGAGACATCCACCGCGGGGACATCGACGCCCTCGGCCTTCTTCTTCGCCTCACAGAGCAGCCCACAGTTCTCTGCGGTGGGCGTCGCATCCTGTGCCCCGGCGGCAGGCGCGATCACGCCAAGCGCACCGAACCCCAGCATCACCGAGACCACCACGTGGAGCACGCGGAATCGCACCATCGGACACCTCCTCGACGCGTCGGTCACGCGTGCGGGAAGTGTAGCCCGGGCGGTCGCCTCAGCGGACGACCGCGATGATCTCCTCCGCAGATGGATGATCACCCATGTACGCCGAAGGCCGCGCCAGCAGCACCGTTCCGTTCGGCGAGATCACCCAGACGCCCCCGAGCTGCATCGCATCCCCGACGACCTTGCCGCCGCCGTGGCCCTTCCGCACCGCCCCGAGGATCGCCCCGGCGCCCTTCGGGTTCACCATCTGCGAGATCCCCATCCGGATCGCACCGTACGCCGCGTAGGCATCGCGCGAGGGATCGCAGAGGACGGGGAAGGGGAGACGGAGCTCGTTCACGAAGTCCGTGGTCTGCGCGGGGGTGCCCATCCCGACCACCGCTACCGCGACACCACCCTGCATCAATGTCGGCTGATCGTCACGCAACTGCGCGACCTGCTCGCGGCAGACGGGTCAGCCGAAGTGGCGGATGAAGACCAGCGCCAACGCCTTCGGTGCCGCCTCCCAGAGCGAGGAGAGGGAGGTCGGAACGCCCGTGGCATCGGGCAGCGTGAAATCCGGGGCGGTCGTGGAGACGGTGGCCGGCATGAAGTCCTCCGCGTCGATGCATCCGAACTTCCCCCACGCTACCATGCGCACCCGACCCGCCACGCATGCGCGCTACCGCAAGGGCACTGCCATGACCGACCTGCTCACCTACCGCCCGATCGGCCACGTCCACCGCGACGCCCCAGCCACCCCCGGCGCCTACCTCGATCCGGCGGCACCCTGCACCCTCGAGATCCTGCCGGAGTGGGAGTCGGCGCTCACCGGCCTCGAGGGGTACAGCCATCTGGTGTTGCTCTTCGCCCTTGATCGCGCCGAGGTGGTGTCGCCCCATCCGGAACTGGTCCACCCCGAGGGCCGCGCCGAGATGCCGGAGGTCGGCCTCTTCGCCACGCGCAGCCCGCACCGCCCGAATCCGATTGCGCTCTCGTGTCCGCGTCTGCTGCGGCGCGACGGGCGGATGCTCACCGTCTCCGGCACCGATGCGTGGGACGGCAGTCCGATCCTCGACCTGAAGGGCTACTCCCCGCCTGATGATGCG
>JAPOLF010000313.1 GCA_029977305.1 bacterium
GGACCGCAGGTTGGTATGCGAGGTTGCGGTTGGCGAACGAGGTTCGCGAGGTCCACAGGACCGGGAGCAGGATGGACAGGCAGGCGGCGATCAGGATGGCGTGGGTGGCGAACCCGCCGAGGGGGAATCGCCGTCGGGTTGCGGGGGCTACCGTGGTTGCCATGCGTGCCTCGCCGTCGGGCGCTCACCAGTGCGGCAGGTTGACGTGGTCGTAGCCTATGGGTGGCCGGAAGGGCGTGTCAATGGCACCCGGTGCGGCTGTGCGCAAGGAGTCATCAATGGTTGGGACTCACCTGCATGGGCCCGGGTGTCATGCCGGAGGTCTGATGAACGGACCAGCCCGGGCTAGAATCACGGCGCGATGCAACGTCCGCGGTTGATGGAAGAGGAGATGCGACATGGCCGGTGACAACGTGTTGGCGGGTCAGGTGGCGATGGTCACCGGAGCAGGGAGCGGGATCGGCGAGGCGATCGCCACGGCACTTGCTGGGGCAGGCGCGAGGGTTGCAGTGGCCGACATCAACCTCGAGGCCGCGCAGCGGGTGGCGTCTCGGCTGCCCGGGGCGGTTGGGGTGCATTGCGATGTGACGAAGAAGGCGAGCGCCATTGCTGCAGTCGCCGAGGTTGAGCGGACGCTGGGGCCGTTGGAGATCCTCTGCAACAACGCCGGGGTTTCGACGATGCAACGGATCGAGAACCTGACCGAGGACGAGTGGGATTTCAACTTCAACGTCAACGCGAAGGGTGTCTTCCTGGTGACGCAGGCTGCCATCCCGGGAATGCTCGCTCGGGAGCGCGGATGCATCGTGAACACCGCGTCGATGGCCGGGAAGATCGGGGTACCGCTGCTGGCGCACTACGCAGCGTCGAAGTGGGCATGCATCGGATTCACGAAGTCGTGTGCGCGTGAGTTCGGACCGCACAACATCCGGGTGAACTGCGTGTGCCCCGGGTATGTGCGGACGTCGATGCAGACGCGTGAACTCGAGTGGGAAGCGAGCCTGCGCGGGATGACGATCGACGAGGTGCAGGCCGAGTACATCTCGCAGACGCCGCTCGGGCGACTGGAGACGCCGGAGGACGTCGCCAAGGTTGTGCTGTGGCTGTGCACGCCGGGAGCGGCGTTCGTGACGGGGGCGGCGATCGACGTGACGGGCGGCGCGGATCTCTGATCGACGAGACGGCACCGAACGAGGGGGTGGGCGGCGATGTTAACGATCGACACGAGCACGCAGTTCGGCGCTCGCCTGCAGCGCCATCTGCGGAACGACGCGATCGCATGGCTGGTGACGGTGGATGCCGACGGCATGCCACAGCCGAGCCCGGTGTGGTTCCTCTGGGACGCTGATGAATCTCTGTTGATCTACAGCGAGCCGTCGGCCAAGAAGGTGCGCAACATCCGGGAGCGATCTCTGGTGGCCATCCACTTCAACGGGGATGCGAACGGCGGGGACATCGCGATCCTGACCGGAAGCGCTTCCGTGGATGCCAGTGCACCTCGTGCCGATGCGATCGCGGCGTACGTTGGAAAATACCGGGACGGATTGCTCGGGATCGGGATGACGCCTGAGGCGTTTGCCGATGCCTACACCTGTGCGATCAGGTTCATGCCGGAGCGCAGCCGCGGACACTGAGACGATCAGCGGCCCAACACCGAGGTCACCACGCCCCAGAGCACGGCTACCACGATCAACATCAAGGCGAAACCGGCAAAGGTGAGAAGCATCGTGCCTATGGCGGTGCGATTCGCCATGGAGCGATCGCGGCGCTGGTGGGCGGTGGGTTCGCGGCGGAAGCGCTCGCCGGTCATGTCCGTGGAGTACTGATCGAGGGGGGAGACCCCACCGACGTAGGCGCGCATGAGTTGGTCTTGGATCGTCTGGGCGCGAATCTCTCGGTTGTAGGCCTCCCGCTTGGTGGGGCTTGCGAGGGTGGCGTAGGCGACGTTGATGAGCTTCGCCTGCTCCTCTGCGGCGTCGCGAGCCGCGTCACTGGCGCGGTCTGGGTGAATCTGCTTCATCGCCTCACGGTAGGCACGGGTGATCTGCTGGGGTGTGGCGTCGAAGGGGA
>JAPOLF010000314.1 GCA_029977305.1 bacterium
ACAACGCCAGCGAGTTGCTCGCGCGCTGATCGGGCCCGTACTTCTACCTGCCGAAACTGCAATCGCACCTCGAGGCACGTTTGTGGAACGCCGTCTTCACCCACGCCCAACAAGCACTCGGCATCCCGCACGGTTCGGTGCGTGCGACGGTCCTCGTCGAGACGCTGCCCGCCGCGTTCGAGATGGACGAGATCCTGTACGAGTTGCGGGAGCACTCGGCGGGGCTGAACGCGGGGCGCTGGGACTACATCTTCAGCGCGATCAAGACCTTCCAGGCTGATCGCACCATGCTCCTCCCCGATCGCGCGCAGGTCACGATGACCGTGCCGTTCATGCGCTCCTACGCGCTGCTCCTGGTCAAGACCTGCCACCGTCGTGGAGCGCACGCCATCGGCGGCATGAGCGCCTTCATCCCCTCCCGGCGCGACGAAGCGGTGAACACCACCGCTTTCGCGAAGGTGCGCGAGGACAAGCAGCGGGAATCCGGTGACGGATACGACGGCACTTGGGTGGCACATCCGGGCCTGGTCCCGGTGGCCATGGAGTCCTTCGACGCCGTCCTCGGCAGCAACGCCCACCAGAAGCACCGCCAGCGGGACGACATCGAAATCGACGCCGCCGCGCTCACCGACTTCGTGGTGCCGGGCGGGATGGTCACCGAGGCGGGCATCCGGATGAATGTCAGCGTCGCGATCCAATACATCGACAACTGGCTGCGCGGGATCGGCGCCGCGGCTCTTTTCAATCTGATGGAGGACGCCGCCACCGCCGAGATCTCGCGCGCCCAACTCTGGCAGTGGATCCGCAACGGCGCCGTCACCGACGACGGTCAGGCGGTGACCAAGGAACTCTACCTGCGCATCCGGGAAGAGGAGCTCGCCAAGTTGGGCGGGGGTGAAGTCGGGCGCCAAGGCGAAGCCGCAGCACTGCTCGATCAACTTGTCCTCGAGGACACCTTCCTGCCGTTCCTGACGCTTCCCGCCTATCCCCTTTTGGGCTAGGGTCGGGATGCGTCGATGACCGCCCAGCCGCTCACGATCGACGAAGTGAATGACCTGCGTCGCGACGCCTTCGTCGCGCGATTCGGCGGGGTGTTCGAGCACTCGCCGTGGGTGGCGGAGCGGGCGTATCCCTCTCGTCCGTGGGCGGATCTCCGGGCGCTGCACGGCTCCCTGTGCCGAGTCGTCGCCGACGCCAGTCCCGAGGATCAACTTTCACTGATCCGATCGCATCCAGACCTGGTCGGGCGTGCCGCCTTGGCCGGGACTCTCACCCGGGAATCAACCGGCGAACAGCTGGCGGCCGGTCTCGACCCCAATGCGCTCACCGCTGGCGAGGTGGATGCCTTCGCCCGCGCCAACGAGGCCTACACCCTGAAATTCGGGTTTCCCTTCATCATCTGCGCGCGGGAGAACAAGAAAGCGGCCATCCTTGCGGGCTTCCAGCGTCGGCTCACCCATGATCGGGCCACGGAGATCGCCACGGCACTCGGGGAGATCGAACGCATCGCCTGGTACCGGTTGGCGGACCTGGTTGCCGACGGCGATACTGACCCATCAGCATTCGTCAACCATGCAGGGAGGCATGCGATGCGCTTCGAGATCAGCTACGGCAAGCAACGCGTCCCCGTGTACCGCACCCACGCCGCGCCGCTAACCGGCATCGCCGCGATCCCGGAATCGCCCTTCACCGGCCGGGCCAACGCCCTGCTTGCGGCAGAGATAGATGTCGAGGTCTACGGCGACGATTTCCTCCCCGCCTACACCGAGGGTGACAACTCGATGGTCGTCGCCACCGACTCGATGAAGAATTTCGTCATCCGGGAGACGTTGGCGTATGACGGCGCCACCTTGGAAGGGCTGTGCCATTTCCTCGGCCGTCGCTTCGCCGAATCGTACGAGCAACTCCACGACGTGCGGATCACCGCCCGCGAAATTCCCTTCAACGCGGTGCCCGTCCCCTCAGGTGGCGGGTTCGGGCCCGATGACAACATGTTCTCCAGCGCGCGCGCCGACTATGGCGAGGTCACCGTGCTCCTGCACCGTGATGCCGGCGGCGTGGTGAC
>JAPOLF010000315.1 GCA_029977305.1 bacterium
GAACGTTCCGGAAACGCCCGCGGGATGTTCCTTCTGGGAGTCGAGCCCACGTGCTGGTGCAGGCCGATCATCGATTGAACGGACACAGGTGTGACAACCTTCGCGGTTTTGCCTGTCCGGACGCCCCCGCATGGCGTTTCGGGGAGGTGAGCGGTCTGCGATACTCTGCCCGAGAACTTGCGACTGGGTGAGGAGGTGGAGATGGATCTTGAGCGCTTCGATGCCGCCACGCGGCGGTTGCACCGGATGATGACGCGCCGGAGCGGCGTGGTGGCGCTGGTGGCCGGGGCATTGGGTCTGGCTGCAACCGATGCTGCCGCTGGTCCGAGCCGTCGGCACGAGAAGCTGGCCTGCCGCAACGCGAACAGCGAGTGCACCAGCAACGACCAGTGCTGCTCGCAGCGCTGCGTGCCGAAGCCGGAGGGGGGCACGGGTTACCGCTGTGCGAAGCGCCATGCGCGCAAGAAGAACCGAGATGACCGGGATGGCAACAACCCGGCACCGGAGATCTGCTTGCCGCCCGGGTCGCAGTGCTGGGATGCCAACACGAGCACCGTGCCGATCCCCTGTTGTGATGGGTACTTCTGCGGTTTGACCAAGCGAAACCCGATGGACATGTGCGAGGAGTGCTTGGCGGAGTACTCCTACGGCTGTTTGTTGAACGAGGCGAACTCCGGATGCTGCGCAGGGCTGGAATGTACTTTTGAGTCTGACCCAACGTATGGGCGGTGCATGCCTCCAGGTTAGTCGGATCAATCGGGGCAACGATGTCTGAGCGTATGCGGCGATTTGTCGATGTCCTGATACCGGGTGATGAGCTGTTCCCCGCAGCATCGGTGGTCGGGGTTGATCGCTTGCTGATCGAGCGACTGCCGATGCTCGGGGATGCTGAGGCCATCGCCCACCTCGAGGCAGCACTTGGCGACCTCGCTGCGATGCCGCCCGAAGCGTGTGTCGCGGCGGTGGCGGCGTGGGAGGCTGCCGATCCGGAGGCCTTTGGTCGGGCACGGACCGTCGCCTACCTCTCCTACTACGCCCAACCTGCGGTGCGGGACGCGATTCGCCGCCTCGGCATCGCCTACAACGATGCCCCCCAACCAGCGGGGTACGCCCTCGCTCCGTGGGATCTGCGACCGGCTCCGGAGGGCGACACGCCCCTGCCGACGGTTTCCCGCTTCACCTACAAGCGCACCGATGAGATCGTCCCGATCCTGCATGGCATCAGCCCCGAAGGCGAGGCACCGCGATGACGGGCTCGCGGGTCACCCATGACCCGGTGGAAGTGCTCATCATCGGGGCAGGGGCGGGAGGGGCAATCACCGCGTTGACGCTCGCCCAAGCCGGGATCGGGGTCACCTGCCTCGAGCAGGGGACGTGGACGGCACCGCAAGATCGGCCGCATGCGTCTCCGGATTGGGAGTGGATCCGCTACGCCCAATTTGCGACCAGCCCGAACATCCGACAGTGGCGCAGCGACTATCCGATCGACACCGAGGACGAGAACACGTTGATGTGGAACGGTGTCGGCGGCGGCACCGGCATCTGGACGGCCGCCTACCCCCGGTTCCGGCCATCGGATTTCCGTAAAGGCACGGAGCATGGACTCCAACCGGACTGGCCCTACACCTATGAGGACCTCGAGCCGTGGTTCGATGCGCACGACGCGTTGATCGGTGTGAGCGGGGTGCAAGGCGACCCGGGGATGCCGCCGCGGAGTCCTCACTGGGGACCGCCGGTGCCTCCCGGCCCGGTCGCGCGCGTCGCCTCCGCAGGTTTACGGCATCTTGGGTGGCACCACTGGCCGACGGACGTCGCGATCCTCTCGCGGCCGAAGGATGGGCGACCGGCCTGCAACTGTTGTTCGGCGTGCCAATCGGGGTGCTCGATCGGGGCGATGCACGACACATCGGTCAGTATCTGGCCAAAAGCATTGGCTGCGGGAGCGGCGTTGCGGACCGGTGCGAAGGTGGTCCGGATCACGACGGACCAGGCTGGGATGGCGTCCGGGGCGGAGTACATCGACACGGCCACGGGCGAGCGGCACTGGCAGCCGGCGGG
>JAPOLF010000316.1 GCA_029977305.1 bacterium
TCCCAGGCCACGGCAAAGGCGAGACCGGCCGAGACGGGGGTATCGGTGACATCGATATCCACCCCGTAGTCGCGGTAGGCCTTCTCTAGGCGCAACCCGTGCATGGCGGCGAGGCCAACAGGCCGAAAGCCGAGGTCCCCTCCCACGGCGTCAATGGCTTGCCATACCGAGAGCGCTTGATCGCTGGGAATGAGCAATTCAAAGCCCAGTTCGCCGACGTAAGTGACACGCAAGGCGGTGACCCTCGAGTAGCCGACCTCGATCTCGCGCGCGGTGAGGTAGGGGAAGGCCTCCTCGGACAGATCATGGGGACTCACACGCTGCAACAATTCGCGCGAGTTCGGTCCTTGGATGGTCAGCAGACAGTACGCCGCCGTCATGTCCGTAACCGTGGCGAACTCGCCCTCGCGCACCTCATCGCGCAGCATGCGTTCGACTCGGCGATGCGTAACATCAGACACGATCACCATGAATCGGTCCTCAGCCATTCGCGTCACCGTGAGATCAGCCTCGATACCACCTCGCTCATTGCACCACTGGGTGTAGGTCACGTGGCCCACCGGACCAGCGACAGCGTTCGCGCTCAGTCGATCAAGGATCGCCGCAGCGTCTGGGCCTTGCACGAGGAACTTGGACATCAACGTCATGTCCATCGCACCGACGGCCTCCCGCACCGTGCGGTGCTCCTCGGCAACCCATGGAGTCCAAAAGCCGCGAGACCAGGTCCAGGGAATCTCCTTCTCCGACTCGCCCTCGGGGTAGAACCACTCGACGAACTCCCAGCCGGCCGAGTCCGCGAAGTGCGCACCGCGAGCCGCCCACACATCGTGGAGTGGCGAGCGGCGGATGCCACGTGCCGTGTGATTGTGAAAGGTCGGGTACCCACCATCACCGAAGAGGACGCCGAGTTGCTCAACGATGCGCTCGGATCGGAATCTCTGGGAGTTCTGAAACGGCAGACCTCGTTCGACGGTGTAGCCCGCGATGTCAACCGGGCACACGCCATCGGTCATCCACCGCGCCATGATGCTGCCGACGCCCCCACCCAGCAGGATGCCCACGGAGTTGAGCCCCGCCGCAATCCACAGGCCATCGACCTCAGGCGCCGGACCGAGCATGGGTGCGGCGTCGGCCGTGAAGCTCTCCGGGCCGCAGAAGAAGGTGCGCACACCCACATCGGCCAAGGTGGGAATGCGTTCCATGGCACGTTCGAGGAAAGGTGTCATGCGCTCCCAGTCCGGCGGGATCGTGCCGAAGGCAAATTCCTCCGGTGCTCCCTCGGGGTGCCAGCCAGCCGCCTCGGGCTCGAAGAGTCCCACCAGCATGCCGTCGCCCTCTTCGCGGAAGTAGCCGTAGCAGTCGAGATCCTCGATGATCGGCAAGTCACGATGGACCCCGGCCATGGGTTCGGTCAGCAGGTAGTAGTGCTCGGCGGCCTGAAGCGGCACATCGACGCCGACCTTGGCGGCCAACTGTCGAGTCCACAGGCCCGCGGTGAGGACCACGGTCTCTGCCGCAACATCGCCGGCGTCGGTAGTGACCCCGGTTATGCGATCCCCCTCGTGCAAGAACCCGGTGACGCGCACCCCCTCCACGATGGTGGCTCCGCCCATCTTGGCGCCCTTCGCCATGGAGGTTGCCACTCCGACGGGATCAGCACGCCCTTCATCCGGCACGTAAGACCCCCCCACGAGATCGTCTACCTTCGCCAGCGGGAACAGTTCGGCGATCTCCTCCGGCGTCACGATCTGATTCGGAACGCCGAAGCCGACCTGGAAGTCGCGTTCGCGGATCAACGTCTCCATGCGCTCGGGGGTCGTGGCCACAGAGAGGTGACCGACGGGCCGAAAACCCGTCGAATGACCAGTCTCTTGCTCGAGCCGCTCATAGAGATCGCGGGAGTAGCGACACATCCACAGTGATGTCTCGTCGTGGAAACCAGCGCTGGTAATCAGGCCCGCCGCGTGCCAGGTTGTTCCGGCCGTCAGCGCATCCTTCTCGATGAGGAGAACGTCACTGATCCCGAGCTTGGTGAGGTGGTAGGCGATCG
>JAPOLF010000317.1 GCA_029977305.1 bacterium
ACTGGATGGCGCTCCTCACCGCGATGGAAGACCCGCGCGCGTGCGAGGCCGCACTCACCTACGCGCTCCGCGCACCGGCCTCCACCACCGCGTTGGTTCGCGCGTGGGCGACGGAAACCGGCTATCGCCACGGGACCGATGCGCGCGTCCTCCGCGCGGCCGAGCGCGTGCTGCACCACGTGGGGGCTCGGGAGGACGCGTACCACCTCGCCACGGTGAGGAAGGGTCTCGCGCCGACGCCGAAGCGCACGGCACTGGTTCAGGCGCCGCCGCTGGCCGATGCGGTGATTGTGCTGGTGGGGGGACACGACGGCCTGCGCGCCATGCTCCGGCAGGATCTCCGCGACCTCGGGGCGCGCGAGATTCGGGACATCCCGCCACGCTGGGAGGGCAGTCGTGCCGCACGCGCCACCGCGGTCATTCCGGGTGCGACACTGGTGATAGCGATCATCGGCGAACTGGATCACAGCACGAGCGATGCCGCGAAGCGCGCAGCCCAAGCCGCCGCCGTGCCGGTGGTCGTCGTCGCCACGCTCAGTCCGTCGCGGATCGTGCAAGCGGCGGTCACCGCAACAAAGGCGAACACCCGTTCTTGACATTGCCCACGCAGACCGATACCCTCGCGAACGAACGCGAGAAAGGTCCGCGATGGCTCGTCCCCGAAGCCGCCCACTTGATGGTGTGACCGACGCCGAGCGACGCCTCCCACCCGGGGAATCGCGCCGGTTGGTCGCGCTCGAGCAGCAGGTGGCCGCCGAGGCTCCCGCTCAACTGGAATTGTTCCTCCCCGGCCCGTCGGGCGCCTTCACCCCGCTGCTGGGCGGCCTCGCCCCGCTCACCCCGCAGTCGGGGCTCGACGTTGCCCGCGGCTGGTATCGCAAGTCTCTCGAAGGGACCAGTCGACCGGACAACACCGTGGAAAGCTATTCCTATGACCTCGCGGTGTTGGAGAAACTGGTCGGGGTGAAACCCATCGCCGCGATCACCCGAGCCGACATCGCCCGTTTCCTCGGCGACGCCAACGGCCGCTCCACCCGGAAACGGCGGCTCACCTCGGTCCGCCGCTTCTTCCGCTATCTCATCGACGACGCCAAGGTGCTCAAAGAGGATCCGACCGATGGCTACTTCCCTCACGCGATCGCCCTGAAATCCCCGGTGCCGCTCTTCGCCGACGACCAACAGGCGCTCCTCGATGCCGCCGCCTCCGATGAGCGCTGGAGCCTTCCCGCCATCCTCTTGATGATGCGCCTCGGGCTCGGCCGCACCGAGCTGCTCGCCTTGCGTCGGGAGCACATCGAGATGACCGATCCCGCGGCTCCGGTGATCTACGTGATGTACGAGGATGCGACCAAGCGCGGCAAGGAACGCAAGTTGTTGGCAGACGCGATGTTCGCCACGGCCTACGCGGCGTACCTCTCGGAGAAAGGCCCGGCGGACCTCGTCTTTCCGGTAGGGCCGCAAGCGGTCAACGGCATGGTCGAACGTGTCCGCAAGGCGGCCGGCCTGACCCAAGACGTCACGCCGCAGACGTTGCGGCACACCTTCGCGGTGGATCGTGCCCGTGATGGCGCCACCGAAGACGACCTGATCGCGCTGCTCGGTCTTGCCGACGACCCCCGCAATCGTGAGAGCGTCCGCCGTTACCTGAAACTCGCCGCTCCGCCCCGCTAACCGGCCAACGCCAGCAGGCGGTCTGCGTGGGCGATCAGCAGGTCGCGCGGCTCGAGGATCGTGGTCCACGCATCCGGCAGCGCCGCCATCCCCCAGTGCGCCCCAGCGAGCGCCCCGGCGACGGCACCAGTGGTGTCCGCGTCATTGCCGAGGCTCACGCTCAGGATGATCGCCTCTTCCGCCGTCGATGCTGTCAGGAGCGACCACAGTGCCGCCTGCACCGTCTCGATGACGAACCCGCCGGCCCGCAACTCGCTGGCGTCCTTGCTGGGCGCCGCGAGCACCGCCTCACGCAATTGGGCATTGGGCACGCCCACGACCGCCGCGTCGAGCACCGACTCTCGCGATCCACCCGCGAGCAAATGCACG
>JAPOLF010000318.1 GCA_029977305.1 bacterium
AGAGAGCACTGGGCCTCCGCCGATCGTGACCTCTCCGTTGCGCGGCTTGTCAGCCCCCGGGTAGTCGGTGGCATGCGTGACATCGACCGCGATGCCCACCGCCGGCGACAACCGATGGGACGCCGTGAACGCCCCGGCGAACGCGTTTTCCTCCTGCACCGTCGCGACCGCCACGACATGCACCGCGGCCCGCGACTTGGCCACCAAGCGCGCTGCCTCAAGTGCGACGAACGCACCGACCCGGTTGTCCATGCTGCGCGACACGCACCGGTCGTCGGTGAGATGCACGAAGTCCGCGTCGATCACCCCGGCGCATCCGACGTTGACCCGCTGCAACGCCTCCTCGCGCGAAGAGGCACCGATGTCGATCCACATGTCACGGAGTTGCGTCGGCTTCTCGCGATCCTCAGGACGGAGGAGGTGCGCCGCCTTCTTGCCGATGACCCCGATCACGTCACCATCGGTCCCCATGATCCTGATCCGCTGACCGACGACAACTTGGTCGTCCCACCCGCCGAGCGGCAGGAACCACAAAAAGCCCTGCTCATCGACGTGGGAGATGATGAATCCGATCTCGTCGATGTGCCCCGCGATCATCACCGTCTTCGCGTCCGCCGGATTGCCTGCCGCACGCACGATGGCGTAGGAGTTCCCGGTCAGATCGACATCGACCTCGTCCGCGAAGGTGGACGCCTCCTCGCGCCAGATCCGCGCCGGTGCCCGCTCGAACCCAGACGGCCCCGGTGAGTCTAGGAGTCGCTTCAAGAACGCGCGTGATCCCTGCTCCATGGTCATGCTCCAGTCTTTGCAAACCTGATGGCACGCATCATCCGGTGCCTGCCGCATTGAACGGGATGCTACTCCTGATCGCCATTTCCGTGCTGCATCACGGCGATGGCCACCGCCACCACAGCGAGGATGATCACCGCCACCGCAATCCCGTACCCCATTGTCACGCCCCTTCGCCGCGGGCGACAGCCAATGCGAGCCGAATCTCGCCGACAGCCAAGGCCAGTTGGTCACGGTCGATCCCCGTCTCGTACCCCAACTGCTCGAGGTGCGCGACGAGGGCCTCCGACGCGAGATTCCCCGGCGCTCCCGGTGCGAACGGGCACCCGCCTAGGCCGCCCGCGCTGCTGTCGAAGATGCGGATGCCACCTGCGAGCGCCGCATCCACGTTTGCCAATGCACGCCCGTTGGTGTCGTGAAAGTGCATGGCGAGATGCTCCATGGGCACCACTTCCGCGACCCGCGCGGTGACCGTTGCCACCTGCTCGGGTTCGGCACTGCCGATGGTGTCGGCGATCGCCACCTCGTCGCACCCCGCCTCCCAGAGCCGCTCGGCCACCGACGCCACGGCATCGGGATCCACCGCCCCGGCGTACGGGCAACCGAACGCCACGGAGACGTATCCACGAACCCACATGTCCGCATCGCGCGCTTGCTCGAGCACCGGGGCGAAGCGGGCGAAGGTCCCGTCGATGCTGGTCCCGACATTCGCCTGCGCGAATGCTTCGGTCGCCGCGGTGAAGAGCGCGATGGCATCCACATCGGCCTCCAGCGCCCGCTCGAAGCCGCGCTCATTCGGGACCAACGTGAGGTAGCGAACTCCCGGTGTTCGCTGGATCGTGTGCATCACCTCAACGGCGTCGGCGAGTTGCGGCACAGCCTTCGGGTTCACGAAACTCGTCGCCTCGATCACCGGGAATCCCGCGAGCGACAGCTGATCAATGAACCGCACTTTTGCCGCGATGGGAATCGGGGCCGGCTCGTTCTGCAGGCCGTCACGCGGTCCCACTTCGACGATGCGGACAAGGTTCGAGGCAGACATCATCGTGTGCTCCACGTGCGATGAACTATCGGCGCTCCGGCCGTTGTCGGTGGTCGATGGTTTCGGCGCCGAGGCCTGCGCACCGCACCGCTCCATCCTTGAGTGACGGGATGATAGGGGAAGTGCCGAAGATGATTGCTTTGGGGGGTGTCCGAACACCGGGGACCACCTGCCGGAGGAGGCTTGCCGCCCTTGGGGCGACCTCGT
>JAPOLF010000319.1 GCA_029977305.1 bacterium
ACGACCGACGAGCATGGATTACCTCTCCCGGATGGTCACGGACTTCACCGAGACGCACGGCGATCGTGTCGGCGGCGATGACCCTGCGGTCGTCACGGGCTTTGGCATGTTGGGGGATCGGGCGATCGCCATCGTGGCCCAAGAGCGCGGACATGACGACGACCGTCGGCGCGGGGGACGTGGGCGACCTGAGGGGTATCGCAAGGCGCAGCGACTGATGGCCGCGGCAGCGCGCATCGGCCTTCCTGTCGTGAGCCTGATCGATACCCCTGGGGCCTATCCGGGCGTGGAATCCGAGGAGGGCGGACTGGCATCGGAGTTGGCGTCCTCGATGGCGCTGATGAGCCGCCTGCCGACCCCCACCGTCGCCGTGGTCATCGGCGAGGGCGGCAGCGGTGGCGCTCTCGCCCTAGGAGTGGCGGACATCGTGTTGATGCAGGAGAACGCCATCTACTCCGTGATCGCCCCGGAGGGGGCGGCAACCATCCTGTATCGGGATGCCAGCCGAGCGCCGGAGCTGTCCGAGCGTCTTCGCATCACCGCGAGCGAATTAATCCGCCTCGGATTGGTGGATGCGGTGGTCCCGGAACCCGAGGGCGGTGCCGCGGCAGACTATGACGAATCAGCACGACTCGTCGCACGTGCGATCTCGGGATCGCTCGCGCGGCTCAGCGCACAGAAGGCGCAGGCGTTGCTCAAAGCCCGCTGGGGCCGCTACCAACGGATCGGCAGCGAGCACACCCGAACACAACCGCGCTTCGATCTCCAAGAGTTGCAGAAACGCCGCCCGCTGCCGGACGGCGTTCCCCTTCCTGAAGTCGTTGGCAAATTGCGAAAGCGCGTGACGCGCGCGCAGCGCGCCACCGACGAGCAGATCGACGGCCCCTAGGAGCGAACCGCAGCTCCGGCGTACACCGGCGTTCGCCAATGGGCGAACCGCTTCTCGTTGCCGCGCAACACGTTGTTGAATTCCTCTTCGAGGCGACGCGTGACTGGGCCGATCTGCCCATGGCCGACGTCGTAGTGATCGACCGAGACGATCGGCGAGATCTCGGCGGCGGTGCCGCAGGTGAAGAGCTCGTCGGCGGTATAGAGCTCGGTGCGATCAACCTGACGCTCGACCACCGGCATGCCCAGCACTTCCCGGGCGAGCACCATCAGCGCATCACGGGTGATGCTCTCAAGGATGCTGCTGGTCACATCCGGGGTGATCAGGACGCCGTCTTTGATCATCATGAGGCAGGAGCCCGGCCCCTCGGAGACGGTCCCGCGGGTGTTGAGGAAAATCGCGGTGTCATAGCCGTCCAGGCGGGCCTCGGTCGTGCCGAGGGAGCTGTTGCGGTAGTTGGAAAGATTCTTGATGCGCGGCGGCATCACGTCTTCGGAGATGCGGCGCCAGGAGCTCACCTTGGCGGTCATGGTCATGCCGGTCAACAGGTGCGTCGCCATCGGGTGGGTGTTGATCAACACCGCCGCATCAGAACCGACCTGCGCGAATCGCTTGTTGCCGGTCTCGGCCGTGTATGCGAGCGGGCGGATGTAGGTATCCTCCATCGACTCGTTGACCCGAAGCAGATCGATGATGATCTGGTTGAACTCGGCGACGCTGCGACCGGTCCGGAGCCGCACCAAGCGAGTCGATCGCTCAAAGCGCTCCATGTGCTCATTGAGCCGGAAGACGAAGAGCTCGCCGCCATCCATGCTGGTGTAGGCGCGAATACCTTCGAAGACCGCGCCGACGGTGGACCACCCCAACTCGGTGACGTGGACCGTGGCGTCCTCCCACCGCAGGACCTCGCCGTTCAGCCAGAGATACGCCGGGTTCATATGCTCATCGGACACGAGATGCACCATCCTTCACGCGCTGTTCGGACGAATCGTGTCTGTATGGTACGGGAGAACCGATGAGGGGGCCACCGGACCGCATCGGGTGCCCCGGCAAACGGAGAGCCGGGCCCCTTGCGGGGCCCGGCTCCGTGTTTCCATGTCGAGCGGTGAATTACG
>JAPOLF010000031.1 GCA_029977305.1 bacterium
CGATCTCCGAGCCGGAGTTGACGTACTCGTAGAAATCGCCGCGCCACGCGCCGTTCTTGAGATCGCGATGCCCTTCGGCGAGTTTGCGCATCGCTGCGAGGAGCAGGCCGATCGTGTACTCGGCCGTGGCGGTCGCGTTGCGGGCCGGGGAGAAGCAGACGGGAATGCCGCGTGCGGTTGCCGCCTCGAGATTCACGTTGACCGGTCCGCCGCGGCAGATGACAACCAACTTGAGGGCATCGGCGGCGTTGATCACGCGCTGCGTGATGGGGGCCATCTCGCTGACGATCACCTCGATCCCCGGAACCTGCCGGATCATCGCTTCTTCGGTGCCGGAGGCCTCTTTCACCTCGGCGACCGGGCCAAAGGGCTCGGTCGGCCAGCCGAAGAACATCTCGGTGACCGAGAGCGCATCGCCGCACTCCGCGCGTAGGGCGGGGAGCAGCAGGTCGTTGCGAACGAAGAGATCCCCCCCGACGAGGGTGCGGACATTGGTGCGTGTCATCTGCTTTCCTTGTGAAGGGCGGCGGTGCGGGGGCGACCCGTCACGACCATTCGAGCCGGAGTCCGGTGGCGTTGTCGAAGAGGTGCGTGCGGGCGGGATCGAAACGGAGGTGGATCTCATCACCGGTGTTCGCGAAGTAGTCGTGGTGGGTCTCCACGACCACGCGCTGCTCGACGCCGGGGATGGTCACCGTGAGGCGGCCCACTTCCTGCAGCGGTTCGAAGGCGAAGACGGGCGCCGCGATCGCGCCGGAGGTCAGGGCGTTGGCGAGCTTGAGATCCTGCGGCCGGATGCCGATGGTGGCTGCGCGCTCATCGCCGGCAATCGAGCCGTCGAGGCGGACCACGGTGCCGCCGCCCATGGTGAAGGCGAACTGTCCGCGTCCCGGTTGCAGGGTGCCCGGGATGAGATTCATCCGCGGTTCTCCCACGAAATCGGCGACGAAGAGGTTGGCCGGCCGGTCGTAGACCTCGGCCGCGGTGCCGACCTGCTGGAAGGAGCCCGCGTTCATGACCGCGATGCGATCGGCGAGCGAGAGCGCCTCTTGCTGGTCGTGGGTGACGAGCACGGTGGTGTAGCCGGTCTCGCGCTGCAGGCGCTTGAGTTCGCGGCGGGTTGAGTCGCGCTCGGCCGCGTCGAGGTGGGAGAGCGGTTCGTCGAGCAGGAGCACGTCGGGTTGCCGGACGATCGCGCGGGCGAGGCTGACCGCCTGCTTCTGGCCGGAGGAGAGGCCGCCCGGCTTGCGATCGAGCAGTGACGTGATGCCCAAGCGCTCGGCGACTTCGCGGGCGCGCTGCACGGCGTCCTTCTCGCGGCGGGCCTTGAGCCCGAAGGAGATGTTCTCGAGGACGGTGAGCGGCGGGTACAGAGCGTAGTTCTCGAAGGCGACAGCGACGTTGCGACTGTGCGGTGAGGTGCCTACGATGGAGCGGTCGCCGATGCGGATGTCGCCGCCGGTGGGTTCCTCGAGGCCGGCGATCATGCGCAGGGTCGTCGACTTGCCGCACCCCGAGGGACCGAGCAGACCGAGGAGTTCGCCCTCGTTGACGCGGAGGTTGATGCCGCCGACGGCGACGACCGGATCCTGTCCCTTGCGTTGGAAGATCTTTTCCAAATTGTCGAGCACCAGCGGCTTGCCGGAGCGATTCGGAGCACTAGCCACGGGCCACCTCCCCGGCGGGAACGTCGGCGATCGGCGCCCACCCTTCATTGCGTGCCGGTATCCGCTTGCCGGTCGCGGCGTCGAAGACGAGGACGCGGCTCGGCGGGCAGGAGACGGTCACGAGGCTGTCGATCGCGGTGTCCTGATCGGGCGTGACGACGGCCACGTGGGTGTCGCCGCCGATGTCGACGGTGACCTCGCGCTGCCGGCCGATCGGTTCGATGACCCAGACGCGGCCATTGATCTGCGGCATCCCGTCCTGCGCGCCGAGGACCAAGTCGCGCGGGCGGAGCCCGATCTGGATCTCGGTGCCGTCGGCGATGTCGTGGTTCGGCAGGGCCATCGCGAGGTCGCCGCCGTTGTGACGGAAGGTGCCCCCGGTGACCGCGCCGGAGATCAGATTGATGCGCGGCTGGCCGAAGGCGAGGGCGACGAAGGTGTCGATCGGGCGGTGCCAGAGATCCTCGCGGGTGCCGACTTGGACAAGTGCCCCCTCGCGGAGCACGGCGATGCGATCACCGAGGGCGAGGGCCTCGAGGTAGTCGTGCGTCACGTAGAGGCTGGTGGTCGACTGCAGCTCGCCGAGGGACTTCAGCTCGGCGCGCATCGCGGCGCGCAGCTTGGCGTCGAGGTGGGAGAGCGGTTCGTCGAGGAGGAGCACGTCGGCCGGGCGGACGAGGACGCGGGCGAGCGCGACGCGCTGCTTCTGGCCGCCGGAGAGTTCTCGCGGGAGGCGCTGCAGCAAGTGGTTGATGCCGAGGGTGATGGTGACCTTGTCGATCAGGGATTTGGCCTCGGCGGGGTCGCGGTAGTAGCGCTTGGAGCGGAGCGGGAAGGAGATGTTGTCGTAGACCGTCTCCTGCGGGTAGAGCGCGTAGTTCTCGAAGGCCATGGCGACGCGGCGGGCCTGCGGTTCCACGTTGGCCATGTCGCGGCCGTTGATGCTGACGGTGCCGAGGGTCGGCTCCTCGAGTCCGGCGACGACCTTCAGGGTCGTGGTCTTGCCGGCGCCGGAAGGACCGAGGAGGACGAAGAATTCGCCGTCCTTGATATCCAGTGAGAGGTCCTGCAAGGCGATGACCTTGCCGTATTCCTTGCGGATCCCGGTGAGGGCGAGTGTGGCCATGCTGCTGCTCCTAGCCCTTCACGGCGCCGAAGGTGAGACCGCGGACGAGGTACCGTTGGATCGAGAGGGCGAGGACCATCGGCGGGATCAGCGAGATGATCGACGCGGCGGCGGTGAGGTTGTAGCGGGGCTTGGCGCCGCCCATGAAGGCCAGCGCGCCGACCGTCACCGTCTGCGCGTTGCTGCCGGTGAGGATGAACGGGAAGATGAAGGAGTTCCACGCGAAGATGAAGGCGAGCAGCGCCGCCGCGGCGAGCCCCGGCTTCACCAGCGGGAGCACCACCTTGATGAACGCCTGCGTGCGCGTGTAGCCGTCGAGCAAGGCCGATTGCTCGAGCTCGGGCGTGAGGTCTTGGAAGTAGCTGCGCAAAATCCAGACGATCAGCGGCAGCGTGATCAGCTGGAAGACCCAGATCAGTCCGAGGTGGGTGTCGAAGAGGTGGAGCTTCTGGTAGATCACGTAGACCGGGATGATCACCATCAGCTCAGGCGCGAAGCGGAACGAGAGCAGCGTGAAGAGCATGTCGTTCGAGCCGCGGAACTTGAAGCGGGCGAAAGCGTAGGCGGCGGGGACGCCCACCAGCAGCGAGATGAACACCGCGCCGAACGAGGCGATGAGGCTGTTCAGGAAATACCGCATGAACGGCACGCTCTCCGTCGCGGAGGAGAGCCCGAGCACCGCCTTGTAGGGCTCGAGGGTGGGGGTGAACGCGAAGTAGGTGGTGAACAGCTGGTCCTGCGACTTCAGGGAGAGCAGGAAGATCCAGATGATCGGGAAGAGGGCGAAGGCGAAGTAGGCGACGGTGAACACGTCGAGGACGAGCCCGCCGAAGGTGAATTTCCGGTCGTTGCCGCTAGGGGTGGTGGATGCCATCGCTCGTCGCTCCTCAGACGCCGGCGGCGCGGTTCTGCGCCTTGCCGAGAACGGAGATCAGGATGCGGGTGGTGATGTAGACGATCACCCAGAGGATCACCATGTAGGTCTGGCCGAAGGAGAGGCGCCCGTTGGGGATGGCCGCTTGGTAGGCGGTCGGCTGCATGGCCATCAGGGCATCGCCGGGTCCGCCTTGGGTGAGGCCCCAGATGATGTCGAAGACCTTGAGCGAGTCCATGAAGCGGAAGATGACCGCGACGAGGATGTAGGGCCAGAGCATCGGCAGGGTGAGGTGGGTGAAGGTGTACCACCACCCGGCCCCTTCCACCGCCGCGGCCTCGAACGGCGCTCGTGGCAGGGAGCGGAGGCCGGCGAGGACGAGGAGGGCGACAAAGGGGGTGTAGATCCAGACGTCGATCATGATCACGCTGAACATCGCCATGCCGGGGGAATCGGTCCAGGCGATGTTGCCGAGGCCGATCGGCCGCAGCATGTAATTCAGGATGCCGACGCTGGGCTGCATCATCAAGCGCCACATGATGGTCGCGATGATGGGGGCAATCATCAGGGGGAGGATGAGAAAGCGCTCGAAGACGCCCGAGAGCCGGGTGCTCCGGAAGAGGAGCAGGGCGACGGCGATGCCGAGCACGGTCTCGACGACGGTGGCACCGATCGCGAATTGCGAGGTGACGCCGACCGCGTGATAGAAGTTGTCATCGGTGAGGATGCGCTGGTAGTTCCGGAACCCGATCCACTCCCACGTGGGGGAGGACGCCTTGCGGTTCTGGAAGGAGTACATCAACCCTTGGATGAACGGGATCAGGATCCCGATCGTGAGGATGAGGGCGGGAAGGGTGAGGAGATACGGCCGCCACTTGCGGCTGGCCGAGGAGACGACCCCGTCCTTCGGATCACGGGGCAGGGAATTCGCGGCGACGCTCATGCGGCAGCCCTCGATAGCACTGGTTCATCCGGCCTTTCAGCGGTGGCGGGTGAGCGCCAGCGACGTCCGGTCAGGATAAGACGAAGCGACGGTCGATGGAAGCGAAGCTCGACGCACGCGGCGCAGAATGGGGCGGCCCGGAAGGACCGCCCCATTCCATTGCAGGTGCGTTACTCGGTCGAGGCCTGGATTTCCTCGACGAGCGCGTCCAGGGTCTCCTTCGCCGGAGCGCCGCCGTAGATCTCCTGCAGCGCACCCGCCCAGAGGGTGGTCGCGTCGAAGAAGGCCGGCTGCGGGGTGAAGAGGATCTTGGTGTCCTGGATGATCGCGTTGAAGGTGTCCAGGTAGTTGAGGTTGGAGTTCATCTTCTCCTGGAACTGCGGGTTCTCCACGACCGAGGCGCGGACCGGGTTCACCATGTTGCCGTCGATGGCGGCCATGGTGAGGTGATCCTTGCCGGTGGCCCACTGGAGGAAGAGCCACGCCGCCAGCTTGTTCTGGGACTTGGCGTTCATGCCGAGCGACCAGATCCACTGGTTGGTGAGGAGCGAGCCGTCCGGGCCCTTCGGGCCGGGGTGCCACGCCAGTTTGCCGGCCTGGCTGCTGCCGCCCGGCTGGTTCTGGAAGTAGCCGAGGATGTCGGCGTCGTAGATCATGGCCGCCTTGCCGGCGCCGAGGTCGGTGCCGACCTCGTACCAGAAGTAGTTGGTCCAGTTCGCCGGGCCGCTGTTCTTCATCATCGACGCCCACTTCTCGTGGAAGGGGACCGAGACCTCGGAGTTCATGACCGGGACGAGGGTGTCACCGTCGAGCTCGAAGTCCTTGCCGCCCTCGCGGGAGTACTGGGTCATGAAGCCCGGGTGGATGGTGGCCCACTGGCGGGAACCGCGGGTGGCGATGCCGTACATGTCGGCGAAGCCGGCGCCCGGGGCGTCCGCGGTCAGCTTGGCGGCCAGCTCGACGAGGCCGTCCATGGTCTCGGCCGGCTCGACGCCCAGCTTGTCGAAGACCTCGGTGTTGTAGATGATCGTGTTGGCCTCGAAGCCCCAGGGCAGCGCGTACTGGCCGCCGGAGCCGAGCGGCTGCCCGACCTGGAGGCTCCAGTTGTCCGCGGTGCGGAGGTTCTCGTAGATGTCATCCCAGGCGTAGTCGGGGTTGGTGGCCGACGGGTTCTGGATCCACGGGTTCATGTCCTCGAGCCAGCCCGGAGGGCCGTACTGCCAGACCATGTAGGCGCCGAGCATGAACACGTCGTACGTGCCGGTGCCCGACTGCAGGTCCACGGTGAGCTTGTCGAAGTAGTTGTTCTCCGGGAACTCGTCGTACTCGACGGTGATGCCGGTGAGGTCGGTGAACGTCTGGAGATCCGCCTTCAGGGCATCCGTGTACGGGTGAACGTTGAGCAGCGCCTTGATGGTGACGCCGTCAGCCTTCTTCCAATCGAAATCACCGGTGACATCGGCAGCGGCGCTGTCCTGCGCACCGACAGCCGGGCTCCACGCCATGTTGCCGGCGTAGGCAGCGGCACCGAGGCCTGCGGCCGTCTTCAGCACACCGCGGCGCGAGCGGCTCTTGCTGAAGGCGTCCATCCACAACGGACGATCAACACGCGACATACGAGGTCTCCCTTCTGCTCCAAAAGCCCACACCACCGTGGTGAAGGCCACTCCGTGAAACAGAACCCGAAAGAATCCCGGTGCGCCGGGTCGTTCTCACACGGTTTTCCGTGTGAGGATCACATCCTAGCAAGCGATATCTCACACCGCAATAGGCATCTTTCCCGCAATGACCGCTGAGGCTCACCGACCCAGGTCCCCGGAATTCGCGCTCGGGACGCCTGCTTCTGCGGGGACAGCAGCCTGCTATCATGTCGGCAACTTCACATCCCATCGGTGAGAAGTTCACATTGGCGACGGCGCCGCCGAGCCGAGTACCCGAGGATTTGTCCATGGCCAAGCAGCAGCGCGACGTGGTTTCCCGCGAACGGACCGACCTGACCCCCGAGGAACGCCGCGATCTGATCAGGGATCTGGTGCTTTCCGAGGATGTCGTCGTGGCGCGGGATCTGGCTGCCCGCTTCGATGTCAGCGTGATGACCATCCACCGCGATCTCGACGAACTCGAGGCCCGCGGGATTTTGCGCAAGACGCGCGGTGGGGCGACCGCCCAACCCTCGAGCCTCTTCGAGAGCAGCGTGCAATACCGCATCGGCGCGGCGAAAGCGGAGAAGGAGGCGATCTCCCGCCACGCCTTCCAGCTGATCGACAGCGGCCAAGCCGTGATGCTGAGTGATGCCACCACGATGCTGCCGATGGTCAGGATGCTGCCCACGCTGGCGCCGCTGACCGTGATCACCAATTACTTGTCTTCCATTGAGATGCTCCGTGGGACGCCGGGCATCCGCCTGATAGCGCTCGGCGGCGAGTATCAATCGACCCACGAGAGTTTCGTCGGAATCGTCTGCCAGAGCGCGATCGCCTCGCTCCGGGCCGACATCTGCTTCATCTCGGTCTCGGCGGTGGCGGGTGGCATCGCCTACCATCAGGAGCAAGAGATCGTACTTATCCTGCGGGCGATGATGCGCTCGTCGGCGAAGAAGGTGCTGCTGGTCGATCACACCAAGATCGGGAAGGTGGCGCTGCACGAGGTGGCGCCGTTGACGGATTTCGATCTGGTGATCGTCGATGACGGCATCAGCCCGGAAGGCTTGCAGGATTTGCGCGAGGCACGGGTGAGTTTCGCCGTTGCCTCTGCTGCGGTCCACGGAGAGGACACGATCCAATGACAGATGCCGAGCGCACCGGGTTGTACGAGGGGGTGGTGTTCGACATGGACGGCGTCCTCGTCGAGTCGGAGCATCTCTGGGAGGAGAACTGGGTCGCCTTCGCCGCGCAACACGGCTATGCATGGCAGGCGGAGGACACCGGTCGCTGTCAGGGGATGAGTGTCCCGGAGTGGGCCTCGTATCTCGGCGAGAAGTCCGGGGTGGCCGATTGGCACGACGTTGCCGAAGCGGTGATCGCCGGGATGATCGCCCATCTGCATGCGGGGAACATCGTGCTGCTGCCGGGCTCCGAGGGAATGGTGCGCGAGTCGGCAGCGCGGGTGCCGATCGCGGTGGCGTCGTCGGCGCCGCGGCGGTTGATCGAAGCAGTGCTGGACGAGACGGGACTGATGCCGGTCTTCTCGGCGTTCGTCTCGAGCGAGGAAGTGCCGCGTGGGAAACCGTCGCCGGACGTGTATGAGGAGGCGGCGCGACGCTTGGGGCTCGATCCGACGCGCTGTGCCGGGGTCGAGGATTCCTCGAATGGGTTGCGGGCTGCGGCTGCGGCGGGGATGACGGTGATCGCGATCCCGAACCCGGTCTATCCGCCGAAGCAGGATGCCCTCGCATTGGCGTCGCGGATCGCAACCTCGCCGGATGACGCGCGACGCATCTTGCTGGAGCGCCTGCCTGAGCCGCGCTGACCGAGCTGGCTGCCACTTCCCGGTACGGCGAAGACGGCAACGAGATGCGAAGATGCCCCACAGGTTGGCGCGAGGCGCGAGGCACTGATGGGCGACGTTCTGCTCCGGGCATCCGGGATCACCAAGAGCTACGGCGGCATCCACGCGCTGCGCGGGGTGGATTTCGAGGTTCGCCCCGGCGAGGTGCATGCCCTCATGGGCGAGAACGGTGCGGGCAAGTCGACGCTCGCCAAGATTCTCGCCGGGGTGCAGACCGCTGACGCAGGGACCATCGAATGGGATGGACGGCAGGTCGCCTTCAAGGACACGCGCGAAGCGGTCGCGGCGGGCGTCACCATCGTGCTGCAGGAACTCAGCCTGATCCCCGATCTCTCGGTGGCGGAGAACATCTTCCTCACCCAGCCGCAGGCCTACCGCGGCGGGTGGTGGCTGAACCGGCCCTCGATCCGCAAGGAGACGCTGAAACTGTTCGACCGCTTCGGCTGGGACGTCCCGGTCGATCCCGATCGCAAGATCAGCGACCTCACCGTGGCCGAGCAGCAGATGGTGGAGATCCTGCGGGCGCTTTCGCTGGATGCACGGCTGTTCATTCTCGATGAGCCGACCGCGACGCTCAGCCCACATGAGGTGGAGGTGCTTTTCACCCTGATCCGGCGGTTGCGGGCGCAAGGGGCGTCGTTTGTGCTCGTCACCCACCGCCTCGATGAGGTGTTCGCGCTGAGCGACCGCATCACCGTCTACCGCGACGGCGCGAACTCCGGGCAGTTCGTGACGAGCGGGACGAATCAGCAGGAATTGATTCGCGCGATGGTCGGGCGCGATCTCGGTGACATGTTCCAGATCCGCGAGCGCCGCGAACCGGGCGAGGTGATGCTGAGCGTGCGCAATCTGCAGCGCGGCCGGCAGGTGCGGGACATCAGCTTCGAGGTGCGCGCGGGCGAGGTCGTGGGGATCGCGGGGCTCGTCGGTGCCGGCCGGACCGAGGTGATCCGCACCGTCTTCGGGGCAGACAAGGCCGAGAGTGGCGAGGTCGTGATGCGCGGCCGAGCCGGGCTGATCAGCTCGCCGAGCCAGGCGATCGACGAGGGCACCGCGCTGGTGCCGGAGGATCGCAAGGGACAGGGCCTGTTGATCGAGCAGCCCATCGCGCAGAACCTGGTGATGGCTGATCTCGCCGCGCACGGCGGCTTCTGGCTGAATGCGCGACGCGATGCGCAAACGGCATCGCGCCTGATCGAGGAGTTCCAGGTGAAGGCGCCGCGCCCGTGGAAGCCCGCGAGCAGCCTCTCCGGGGGTAACCAGCAGAAGATCGTGCTCGCCAAGTGGATGGCGATCAATCCGGAGATCCTCATCCTCGACGAGCCGACGCGTGGCATCGACATCGGCACCAAGTTCGAGATTTACAAGCTGATCAATAACCTCGCCGCGGAAGGAAAAGCCATTCTGTTGGTGTCGTCGGAGTTGCCGGAGATCTTGGCGCTGACGGATCGGGTGCTGGTGATGCGGAACGGGGCGATCGCCGCCGAACTCCCGCATGGCGTCGCGACCGAGGAGGCGATCCTCGCCGCGGCGGCACAGGAACCGGCGGCGATGGTCGGATAGGGCAGCAGCAGTTTGGCAGCGAACGCGGCGGAGACCTGCCGCTGGCGGATGTCGCATCGGGGATTCGGGGAAGGGCACGGGAGCATGGCACAGCAGGGATCCACCACCATCGCAGCACAGGCGCCGGCACGGGCCGGGTTCTTCCGGCGGATGCTGGACGAGTACCGCGTCGAGACGGCGATGCTCGGCGCGTTGGTGTTGCTCTGCGTGGTGTTGACCATCTTCGCCCCCAACTTCGCGACCGCGGGCAACCTGCGCAACGTGCTCTGGCAGGTGACAGGGGTCGGGATCATCGCGATCGGGCAGACGATCGTGATCCTGACCGGCGGGATCGATCTCTCGGTCGGCGGGATCGTCGCCTTCTCGGCGATGGCGGGCGGCCTGATCATGGTCAGCGGGGACTCGCCGAACGTGCCGCTCGGGATCGTCGCGACGTTGCTGATCGGGCTTGCGGTCGGGGTGGTGAACGGCCTGCTGATCGCCTACGGACGGCTGGCGGCGTTCATCGTCACCCTCGGCATGCTCTCGATCACCACCTCGCTCACCTACGTGATCTCCGACGCGAAGTCGATCGTGGACCTGCCCGATGGATACCGCGTCTGGGGCAAGGGGATGCTGGGGAACATCCCGTACTACCTGTTGACGTTTGTGATCCTCTTCATCCTCGGGCAGATCTTCCTCACCCGTACCAAGCCGGGGCGTTTCATCTACGCGATCGGCAGCAATGAGGAGGCGGCCCGCCTCTCGGGCGTGAACACCCGCCTCTACAAGACGCTCCCGTATGCGATCACCGGGGTGCTCTGCGCGATCTCGGCGATCATCCTCTCCGGCAAACTGGGGGCGATCGACCCGGACACCGGCACCGGATTCGAGTTGAAGACGATCGCGGCGGTGGTCATCGGCGGCACCAGCCTCTTCGGCGGCAAGGGCACGATGGTCGGGACGCTGATCGGCGTCTTCCTGATCGGGTTCCTGAACAACGGCCTGAACCTCCTGAAGGTGAACGCCTTCTGGCAGGGGACCGCGGTCGGCGTGGTGATCATCCTCTCGGTGCTGATCGAGCGGCTGTCGCGCAGTCGGTCCTGATTTCCGCCGGTTCCCGTTGCCCACGGGACAACAGAGCACCGAACTTCGGTACCATCCGGCAAGAAGCAACCGGGGTCAGGCATCGGGGCGATGCCGCACGACCGCGTGGCCGTGGTGAGGTCGATCCCGGAGCACCACAAGGAAGGGTGTTGTCATGACGAGTCCCGCTGAAGGGCTGTTGAAGTCGGTGCTCGCCGGGAAGATCTCCCGCCGCGACGCCATGAAGTACGCCGCTGCGCTCGGCATCTCGCTGCCGGCCGTCGCGTCGGTCGCGCCGATGGTCGCCCGCGCCGAGGAGGAGTACCAGATCGCGTACTTGACCCCGGGCCTCAACGTCCCGTTCTGGAAGTACCTCTCAGACGGCATCAAGCAGGCCGCCGAGAAGGACGCTGCCGCCACCGGCGCGAAGATCACCGTCACCGATTACGACAGCCGCAATGATGCCGGCACCCAGCTGCAGAATGCGCAGGACGCGATCACCGCGGGCGTCGACCTGATCATCATCTCCCCGACCGACAGCTCCTCGGCGCCGACGGTGCTCGAGCTGGCGAAGGAGAACAACGTCCCGGTGATCATCGCCGACATCGGCACCGACGAGGGCGAGTACGTCTCGTTCGTCATCTCCACCAATGAGGATGGCGCGTACGAGTCGGGCAAGGCGCTCGTCGAGAAGATGAAGGCCAACGGCTGCGCCAACAGCGACATCGCGATGATCACCATCTCGCAGGCGCGCCTCAACGGCCAGAACCGCACCAAGGGCATCACCAAGGCGATCGAGGAGGCGGGCGGCAAGATCGTCCAGTTCCTCCAGTCCGAGGACTACACCCGCGCCGAGGCGCAGGCGCAGACCTCCGACCTGCTGCAGGCCAACCCGGACATCTGCGGTTTCTTCACCCAGCACGACGAGGCCGCGCTCGGTGCGCTCGCCGCGATCGAGGAGTCGGGCAAGGCGGATTCGCTGGCCTTCGCCTCCTTCGACGGCAGCCCGGAGTCGGTTGAGCTCCTCAAGGAGGGCAAGCTCGCCGCCGCTTCCATGCAGCAGCCGGTGCTGATGGGCCGCATCTCCACCGAGGTCGGTCTCAAGCATCTCCGCGGCGAGGAAGTCGAGAAGGAGACGATGGTCCCGACGATCCTCGTCACCCCGGAGAACGTCCTCGAGCTCGAGGCGACCCTCGCTGACACCGTCTTCCCGGCTGAGGACGGCGCCGAGGCCACCCCGAGCGCCTGATTCGGAAGTCGTTTCTTCGAAGCCCCTGCCCGGGATTCCGGGTGGGGGCTTCCCGTGCCCGAACACCACACGCCGGGACCTGCTCTTGGTGAAGTTCATGTCTGAGTGTGAGAACATCGCAGTCGTCGATGCGCTGGCCCGGGCGCTCCGCGTCGATCACGGCCTCGCGGCTTCTTCCCATGTCCTCGGCACCATGGAGGTTGC
This sequence comes from bacterium, assembly GCA_029977305.1. GTDB lineage: Bacteria > Chloroflexota > Chloroflexia > Thermomicrobiales > UBA6265 > CADCWF01. The sequence continues at coordinate 12,199 of JAPOLF010000031.1, forward strand.
GACATGAATCGAATGCACAACGACCCGGTGAACTTCCGCGAAGAGATGATCGCCGGGTTCTGCGCCGCCTACCCGCACATCGTGCAGCGCGTGGAAGGGGCATCCGGGATCCGGGCGGTCAACGCGCCGCAGCAGGGCAAGGTTTCGGTCATCGTCGGAGGCGGGTCTGGCCACTATCCAGCGTTTTACGGCCTGGTCGGCAGTGGCTTGGCGAGTGCCGGCGTGATCGGTGACATCTTCACCAGCCCTTCCGGCGAGCAGGCGTATCGCGTGGCAAAGGCCGTGGACGGCGGTGCCGGCATCCTGTGGACCTTCGGCAACTACAGCGGCGACGTCATGAACTTCGGGATGGCTGAGATGCGCCTCCAGGCAGAGGGCATCGAATCCACGACCGTTCTCGTCACCGATGACGTCCTCTCTGCCCCGAAGGCGGAAGCGGATAGGCGGCGCGGCATTGCCGGCGGGTTCTACGTGTTCAAGACCGCAGGTGCGTCCGCCGCGCGCGGAGATTCGCTGCGGGAGGTGGAGCGACTGACCCGCAAGGCGAATGCGCGGACCCGGACCGCTGGCATCGCGCTCGGCGGTTGCACCATTCCCGGACAAGGCGAGCCACTGTTCACCGTCGAGCACGGGAAGATGGAAGTGGGCCTCGGCATCCACGGCGAACCGGGAGTCCGGGTGCAGGAACAGTTGTCATCGTCAGGCATCGCCCAACTGCTGATCGATTCGCTGATGGCAGATGCGCCGGCGGATGGCGGCGGCGAGGTCGCCGTGCTCGTCAATGGGCTCGGCGGCATCAAGTACGAGGAACTGTTCGTCCTCAACAGCGCGATTGGGCCCCTGCTCCAGAAGGCGGGACTCCGTGTCTATGAGACGCAGATTGGTGAGTTCGTGACGTCGCTCGACATGGCTGGTTGCTCGATCACCCTCCACTGGCTTGACGATGAGCTCCGCCCGCTCCACGACGCGACGGCGCAGAGCCCGGCGTACACCCGGATCGGCCCTGACGTGCAGGCGGTTTCGCAGGTTGTCGGTGCCGCCACGGGAGTGGTCAGCTCCATCGGCAAGGCCGTGCAGCAATTCGCGGACTCGGTTCGCACCACGTCGGCGAGCGACGCCGAACAAGGCGTTCCTGGCAAGGCCGGAGCGGCGGCGCGCGTCGCCATTGCCGATGCGCTCGCGGCCGTGAAGGGCATTGAGACGCAGCTCGGACGACTGGATGCTGTCGCGGGTGACGGGGATCACGGTGCCGGCATGGTCCGCGGCATGACCGCGGCAGAGGATGCGGTGAAGGGTTTCAGCGGCACCGCCCGAGAAACATTCACCAAGGCCGGTACGGCATTTCAGGACGCGGCTGGCGGGGCATCGGGCGCACTGGTCGGGGCCTTCATG
>JAPOLF010000320.1 GCA_029977305.1 bacterium
ATCGCCAATCCCGGCTAACGTCCGACTGAATTGGCCGCGATTCCACCGCCGACACATCCGCGCCGATCACCCGCACCGTGGAAGACGATGCGTCCGCGTCGGCCAACACGACGATCCACCGATCGATCGCGGCGCAGAGCACAGGTCCGCCGTTGTAATCCGTGTGATTCCCAATCAACTCGACGCGTCCGGGAGCGACCGCCATGCGTGTCGACCGCCATCCGGCACCAAAGACCTGCTTCCCACTGCGCTGCGCTCGCTCCGCAAGACGCGTGACCGCCTCCATGGGCTACCGCTGCATCGTGATGACTTTGAACGCCTCGGCGAGCTCCACACCGTGGCCTTCTGCCAACTCCTTGGCACGATTCCGCACGCGGTCTTCCCAGCCCGTGGAGTGCCCCACCTGACTGTGATGCGCGCGCAAGGCGTGCAATTTCTGCTCGAAGGTGTCGGTGATGTCCACGATCAGATCTGGCTTCTCCGGATTGAAGAACCAGAGTTCCGCCGCTTTCCACGGCTCCAACCCGCTCGCGTAGTGCTCCGGGAAATAGAGCGGGTCGCGTGCTGTCGGGTACACCGCGTCCGTCGTCGCCAACCCGACCGCGCGGTGATCGGCGTGGAGCGCGTATGGCCGGAACGGATCATGGGTGATCACCACATCCGGCTGGTGCGTCCGGATCATCCGCACGAATTTCTCGCGCAGGTCGATGTCCGGCATCAACTCCCCGTCAGGGCAGCGCAGGAAGACCACCTCGTCGATGCCCAACCGCTTCGCAGCCTCGAGCATCTCGCCCTCGCGCTTCTTCCCGAGCTCGGCCGGGATGTCGTGCGGATTCGGGCTGCCCTTGTCCCCCGACGTCACTTGGATCACGATCACCCGCTTGCCAGCCTCGGTCAGGCGCGCCACCGTGCCCGCAGCCGAGAACTCACTGTCGTCCGGGTGCGCGACGATCAGCATGTAGGTCTGGTACTCATCGGAAATGAAGGGATGCGTATGCGTCATCGTGCGTGCCTTGCCTCCGCGACCTGCTCCGTGCCAATGCGCCCATTATGCCAGTGGCTCGGACCCTAGCCGGCAAGCATCCGGGCGATCGCCTCCGGCGCATTGCCGAGCGTCACCGTCTGCTGGTCCCCGCTTCGGAGGTCCTTGAGCTTCACCTCGTTGCGCGACAGTTCATCGCCCCCGACGATCACCGCCGTCGGGATCCCGCGCCGTCCCGCCGTCTTCAACTGGTCGCCAAGTCCCTTGTTCGGTTGCAGGGAGAGATCCACGCGGAGACCGGCGTCGCGCAGCATCGTCGCCACACCGGCCCCGGCCCCGACCGTCTCAGGGAAGATCACCACCGCCACCTGCGCCACCGAGCTCGCCGTCTCGAGCAGGCCATGCTCGCGCACCACCTCGATGATCCGCTCGAGCCCGAGGCTCATCCCCGTCGCGGGAATCGGTCGTCCGGAGAACGATCCCACCAAGTTGTCATACCGCCCGGCCCCGGAGACCGACCCCACCTTCGGTTCGGTCACCGTCGCCTCGTAGACCGGACCGGTGTAGTAGTCGAGGCCGCGTGCGAGCGTCAGATCCAGCTGCCACGCTGCACTCGGCACCCCGAATGCCGGCAGATACCCGACCAACTCTCGCAAGTCGTTCAGCGCGACATCCGCCCCGCTGACTCCAGCCAGTGCGACCTCCAGCCGCTCGAGCAACGACGCCGGACTCCCGGTCATCATCACCAACTCGAGCACCCGATCCGCTGCGGCCCCGTCAATGCCGCTGGACAGCATCTCCGCCCGCACGCCCTCCGTGCCGATCTTGTCCAACTTGTCGATCGCGCGGTACAGCGAAACCGCCTGCTCCTCTGGCACGCCGGCCGCGCGGCCGAGACTCTCCAGCAGCCGTCGATGGCTCACTCGGATCGTGAAGTTCGGCAGACCCACAGCCGCAAGGCATTCCGCGATGATCGAGACAATCTCTGCATCAGCGATCATCGATGCCGTCCCCGCGAT
>JAPOLF010000321.1 GCA_029977305.1 bacterium
CGACCCCCGCGGCATCCGTGAGGCCCTGGCTGGTTGATCCAGCGGCTCGCAGCCGATCAGCCGTGTATGCTCAGCGCGTGAATCCATGGGATGGGTGCCGACGCATGGGGAGAACGTCTTGAGCGGATTGATGTCACTTGTCTCGGACATCGTGGATCGTCTCGGCTATGTCGGTCTCGCGCTATTGGTGGCCATAGAGAACGCCTTCCCACCGATTCCCTCCGAAGTGATCCTGCCGCTCGCGGGGTACAACGTCTACCTTGGCCGCATGTCGTTTCCCGTCGTGATCGTGGCCACCACGATGGGTTCCGTGCTGGGATCACTCCTGCTCTACGCCGTAGGGTCCTGGCTCGGCAAGGATCGACTGCGGACGCTGGTGATCCGCTATGGCCATTTCTTCCTGCTGAAGGAATCGGACATGGACAAGGCGGATGCCTGGTTCCAGCGCTACGGCGGCGTGGCAGTGCTCATCGGCCGGGTGGTGCCGATGGTGCGGAGCCTGATCTCGATCCCGGCCGGCATTGAACGCATGCCGGTGATGCGGTTCATTGCCCTGACGGCGATCGGCAGCGCGGTGTGGAACACGCTGCTGGTGGGAGCGGGGTGGATTCTCGGCACACAATGGGACCGCGTCGAGGAATGGGTCGGTGCGCTGCAGTGGGTGGTGCTCGCCCTCGCGGTGTTGGCGGTGGGCTACTTCGTGATCAAGCGATTGCAAACCCGCGCCCGCGCTTGATCTTCCGCGCACGTCGGGGTTGCGTTGCTCAGACAAGCACCCGCAGGATGAAGATCGCGGCCAACCCGAGCACCAGCAGCAAGACGATCAATCGCGCGGTGGAATCGGTCAGGCGGATCGACCGTTCCGGATAGTCCGCAGTTGCCGCACCGTCATCGGGTTTCGCGAGGTCCGGCCTCAGGGCACTGTAGGGCGTCATTTGCTGCGTGCGCTCGCGGATGACTTCCGCCTCGAGTGCCACCCGCGCCAGGTCATCCGGTGAGACGGTTGCCCAATCCATTGACAACCCGCCCCACCGGCGCTCCAGCGGCACGATGGTGGCCAGCACCTCCGCCTCGCGTCCATCCGCCGCCTCCATCGCCAACGCGTAGGCTCGCTGATCGGAGGCGATGGTCTCACGCAGGGATTCCTGCACCTGAGCGGGGGTGCGTCCGGCGAACTCCGGATGCCAAACGAAAACGGTGATGTCCGAAACGGGGGCGCCGGTTGTTGGGGCGGTGTCAGTCACCGAGTTCAGCCTCATCTTGTCCGTCGGTGAACAGTTCGCTCTGTTCGAGCGTGCTTGATCCGTGCTTCACCTGCACGCGCCAGATCTCGTCGATGGCCGGGGAATGGACGACATCCTCGACATGACTGATCAGGAAGGCTTGCCGCAGGCTCTCGCCGGAGTCTACCAACTCCTTCAGCATCTCAAGAAGATTACGACGACGATCGGGATCGAGGGAGCCGAACACCTCGTCCAGCACGGCGAAACGCGGCGGGTTCGGTGCGCGCGACGCAATCAGTGCCGAGAGGGCAAGGCGCGCACTCAGCGCGATCACATCCCGCTCACCACCGGAGAACTGATCGTGCTCGAAGGAGCGATCACCGTCAAAGACACGCGGCGTGTAGTTCTCGTCGAACTCCAACCGCGAGTAGCGATTGTCCGTCGCCACGGCAAGAAAGTCCGAAGCTTTGTCACCCAACAAGTGCGCGGTCTTGGTGACCACGTACTTGTCAAATTCGCCCATCTCGGTGACGACACTGGCAAGTTCATCAGCCGTCCGCTGGAGCGTGTTGGCTTCTGCGATGCGCTCCTCCAGTGCTCGCAGCGCCGCCTTCGCCACCTCAACGCGATCGGACGCGGTCTGGACAGCAAAGCCCGCAGCCTGCACCTCGCCATCAGCGGTCCGCTCCAATTCCTGCGCGTGATCGCGCGCGGTTCGTGCTTGATCCAGTGCGCTGTGGTCGAATGCGAGGCCTGTGCGTTGGGCCTCGAG
>JAPOLF010000322.1 GCA_029977305.1 bacterium
ACACCACCATCGAAGCGGCGATCAACGACACCCCGAGCACCCCAACGACCGCGATCATCACCGTCGGACCGGGCACCTATCGTCCCGAGCGGCTCGACCCGGATGCCCCGGCACCCCTGATGATCGGCACGAGCATGGTGCTCACCGCCTGTGATCTCACCCAGCCGATGCCGACGATCGACGCTTCAGCCATCACCGAGGGTGAGTCGCTCTTCTTCCTCGGCAGTCTCGATGAACAGTTCGATTGCACCCAGACCGCGACCATCATCGCCATCGAGAACTTCACCATCACCGGCGGCACCGGCATCTCGGCCATCATCGCCGACTGCAACACCACTTGGGCCCTTCGAGGCTCCATCGTGGAGAACTTCTCCTCCTCAGGGGCGGTGATCCGCCATTCTGCCGCCCAATCCGGCCGTCTGGAAACCTGCACCATTCGCAACAACACCAGCTCCTATGATCAAGGCGCGATCGCGTGCTCCACCTCCACCGCCCCCTATGCCGTGCTCGAGTTGATGAACACCCTGGTGACGAGCAACACCTCGACCTCCACCGGACTCAGAGGCGCGATGATCCACGCGCAATCCACACTAGGTGTCGTGCTCTCTGGCACCACCAACATCTACAACAACGTCGTCTCCAACTCGGTGTTTGGAGGCGGTGTCTTCGTGGACACCATGTTGGAACTCCGAGGCTCGGCGCAAATTGTCGGCAACACCGGAAGCGCCCTGGGCGGCGGCATCTACCAGCACGCGGGTTCCACGGTGATCGGCGTCACAAGCTCGAATGTCAACGGCAATCTCGCCACGACATGCAACAACTATTACGACGGCAACACCTCCGGTTGCGTGCTCGGCTAGAACGCTTCTCCCACCTTGCGCCCGAGGTGATCCTCCCCAAACCATCGTGGTCCACTGCACGGGGATCCCCCGGGCCGGATTCCGGCTGTTGACCCAGCAGTGTTGATCGATGGCGCTGTCCCACACCGATGCGGGCGCGCGAACGCCCGGATCCCACATCACCCGTCGCAGCGGCCTCGCTGCCGCGATCTTGAGCGCCGTGGCTGGTGGCAACGCCTCAGCCCGTGCGAGATCCCGCCGCGATGCCGCGGCGCCGCCATGCAATACACCCTCGGCGACGAATGCCGCTCCGGTCGCCGGATCCCGAAACCCGACCGCACCTCTTGCTGCACCCGCAAAACCTCGAACCGCAAGAAGAAGCACATCGGCAAGGATGCAACATCCTTGACATGCACCGTCTGCGCCAATGGTCCGGACGGCCCCGACGCCGTCACCATCGACGGCAACACCGCGAGTACCTGCACCAACGATTACGACCCCGACTCTCCCAACCGCGTCTATCGCTCGCCGTTTGACAGGGCGTTGCCATGACTTTGCTTGCCCTCTATCATCACCACACCTTCCGGAGGACCTGCCGCAAGGTTGAGCCTCCGCAATGACCGAGATGTGAGGAGGATGTTCATGCGTCGTGCGTCTCTCGCCGCTCTTGGCCACACCTTGGGCACGCGACTCACCCGGAGAACCGGCATTGCCGCCACCCTCACCGGGGTTGCCGCGGCGCTCGCCAACGATCAGGCAGACGCCCGCGTCCAGATCCCGCCCACTTGCCGAAGCGTCGGCATGCAATGCGCCATCGGTGACGAGTGTTGCTCCGGTCGCTGCATCGCCAAGGCCGACGGCACCTCCCGCTGCGCACGCAAGACCTCCAACCGCAAGAAGAAGAACAAGGGCGGAGGAGGCGCCTCCACCCCAACAGGCCCGACCTGCACCGTCTGTCCCTCCGGCTGCGAATACGCATCGATCGAGTCCGCCGTCGAATCCGCTCTTCCCGGCGCCACTGTCACCGTCGCACCCGGCACCTACTCTCCGGTCCGCATCAACAGCAACTACGAAGGGTCGATCCTCATCCAGAAGGACCTCACCCTCGCCGCCTGCGATCCCGAAAACCCGCCGATCATCGACGCCGGCAG
>JAPOLF010000323.1 GCA_029977305.1 bacterium
GAGTTCTGCCGTGCATCGAGCATGGACGGTTCGGTGACGGTGCCCGGGGTGATGACGCGCGTCACATCGCGCTCAACCAACCCGCGCCCCTTCACGGCCTCGCCGATCTGTTCACAGATGGCGACCTTGTAGCCTGCTGCGACCAACCGAGCGATGTAGGACTCGGCGGAGTGATGGGGAATCCCTGCCATCGGGGCGCGGACCCCTTTGCCCATCTCTCGCCCGGTCAGCACGATGTCCAGCACTGAGGAGGCGACCAATGCGTCCTCTTCGAACGTCTCGTAGAAATCTCCGAGCCGGAAGAGGAGGATGGTGTTCGGGAATCGCTTTTTGATCTGCAGGAACTGACGACGCATCGGGGCGATGCGGCTCTCGTCGCCGGCGAGCGTGGTTTCACTGGTCACGATGTCAGAGAAGGTCACCGGCGGAATCCTGCGGGGAGGTCCCGGCAACGCCAAATGTGGCAAGCCGACGGAAACGGTACGCTACCCGCAATGTCGTCGCAACCGCACGGCACCCCTGTGAAGCAGGGGAGGGCATGATCACCAGGGAGGAAACCGAGGATGGCCAAGTTCGCATTGATGTTGACCTTCGGCGACAACACCGATGAGCGCCTAGCTGCGCGCCCAGCCCACCGAGAGTACCTGCAAGGGTTGCTCGCCGCCGGGAAATTGGTTGCCAGTGGCCCGTGGGTCGATGACACCGGGGCGCTGATCATCTACGAGGCGGCCGATGAGGCCGAGGTCCGCGAGATCATCGCGAACGACCCCTACACCGCCGCCAAAGTGGCGAAGACCGCGGTGCTGAAGGAGTGGAATCGCGTCTACAGCGCGTAACCCCCCTTGGGTGAACCCGAGGAAACGACGAAGGCCGCCCGATTGAGGGCGGCCTTCTGCTCGTTCAGGATTTACAGCTCTTGGTGATAGGCGAAAAGTCGCTCGCCATCGAGTCGCCGCAACTTTTGGAGCGCCTCATTCTCGATCTGGCGGACCCGCTCGCGGCTGATCTGCAGTTGGTCGCCCACTTCGGCCAGCGTGTGCTGGTGCCCCTGCCCAAGTCCGAACCGCAGCTGCAGCACCAACTTCTCCCGTGAGGTGAGGGCGTTCAGCGCGGCGTTGATGTCACTCTTGAGCATCGATTCGCTCGCCGACTCATCCGGGGACTTGCTCTCGTTGTCCTGGATCAACTCCCCGAGCTTGGTGTCTTCCTCGCTGCCGATCGGCGTCTCGAGCGAAATCGTCCGCTGTGCCGCCTGCACGATCTGCTGGATCTTCTCCGGCTGGACCGCCATCGCCTCGGCAACTTCCTCCGGCGTTGGCTGGCGACCGAGTTCCTGTGCCAACTGGTTCAGGGTCTTCCGGTAGCGGGAAATGGAATCCCCCATGTGCACCGGGAGGCGGATCGTCCGGCTCTGGTCGGCGATCGCCCTGGTGATCGCCTGCCGGATCCACCAGGTGGCGTAGGTGCTGAACCGGAATCCCTTGCGCCAGTCGTACTTCTGGACGGCGCGCATCAACCCGATGTTGCCTTCCTGGATCAGGTCCAGGAGGGTCAGCCCGCGATTGACGTACCGCTTGGCGATCGAGACCACCAACCGGAGGTTCGCCCGCACGAAGCGCTGCGTCGCATCGAGGTCGCCCTTTTCCACGGCCTTGGAAAGTTCGATCTCCTCCTTGTGCGTCAGGAGCGGGGTCTCCGCGATCTCGCGCAGGTAGAGGCGAACCGGGTCGTTGATGAAGTTCGGGTCGATCCGCTGCAGGGCGTCGAGATCCCGCTCGATGTCCGGATCGGGGAGATCGGCCATCTCGGCAAGTTGCGCCTGGATGTCCTCCGGGATGTCGATGGGCACATCAGCACCGCCGCCGCTGCCGACGCCATGTACTGTCGGCCAGGTGCGTCCGTCCGCCCGCGTCCGTCCGTCCGCCCGCGTCTGTCCGTTCGCGTCCGTCCGCCCTCCCGCGTCCGTCCGCCCTCCCGCGTCCGTCCGT
>JAPOLF010000324.1 GCA_029977305.1 bacterium
GCAATAGTCGCCGTTCTTGATGCATCGTTTCTGTCGGCAGACCTTGCTGTTGGAACTCATCCGGCCGCAGACGCCGGACTTGCAGGCTTGGTTGAATTCGCAGATGCCGCCGACTTTGGTGCGGCCCTGCCGGCAGCGGCCGCCTTGGCAGCGATTGGATTTGCAGTCGGGATTCCACGAGCAGCGGGCGCCGTTGCCGTGAGCCGGGCCGAAGGGCGACGCAGCCCGCACGGGGTCGACCGGCAGCAGTGCGACGATCGCAACGACCAGTGCGGTGCATCGTCGGCGGGAGAGGCCCCGCGCGAGGCGATCGATGGCTGGGGAGTCCATGAGGGCGTTGCTCCGGATCAGCCCACACTGCGGCGGGCGCTGATGATGCCGGTGTTCATCCCCACAAGATTGAGGCCACCGAAAAAGCGCGCATGCTCGATCTTCACGCATCGGTCTTGGACGACATCGAGGCCGCCTTCACGGGCGATCTCCATTGCTTCATCGTTGCGAACGCCGAGTTGGAGCCAGAAGGCCTTGGCGCCGATGGCGACCGCTTGGCGGGCGAGTTCTGGCGCTTCCTCGGGCTTGCGAAAGACATCGACGATGCCGACTGGTTCGGGGATGTCGGCGAGGGAGGCGTAGACCGTCTCTCCGAGGATCTCTCCGCCAGCATAGCGGGGGTTGACGGGGATGACGCGGAATCCTTCGGACTGCATGTAGATGGCGGCGAAGTGGCTCGGGCGCATGGGATCGGCGGAAAGGCCAACCATGGCGATGACGGGGTTGTCCATCAGGATGCGGAGTCGCTCGTAGGCGCCGGCACTGGCGCGGATCGAGGCCTCGGACGGGGCGATGGCGCGTGGGTCGGTCATCAGTTGGCTCCTGCGGTGGCACGGCGAAGGGCGCGGTCGAGATCCCAGCAGATGTCCTCGGGGTCCTCAAGGCCGACGGAGATGCGGACCATGTCGGGGCTGATGCGAGCGGCGATTTGCTGCTCGTCGGTCAGCTGAGAGTGGGTGGTGCTGCCGGGATGGATGATCAAGGTCTTGGCATCGCCGACGTTGGCAAGGTGGGAGATGAGGCGGAGCTCCTCGATGAATCGGGCTCCGACCTCACGGCCACCGGTGACGCCGAAGGTGAAGATGGCGCCCGCTCCTCGCGGGAGATAGTGCTGCTTGAGGGCGTGGTACCGATTGTCGGGCAGGCCGGGATAGTTGACCCAGCCGACCTTGGGGTGATTCGCGAGGAAGGTGGCGACCCGCTCGGCGTTTCGGACATGGCGCTCCATGCGCACGGGAAGGGTCTCGAGACCCTGCAGGAAGAGGAAGCTGTTGAAGGGTGCCAAGGTGGGACCGAGATCACGCAGGTTCTCGACGCGGGCTTTCATCAGGTAGCCGTATTCGCCGAAGGTCTCGGCGAAGCGGATGCCGTGGTACCCGGGTGAGGGCTCGGTCATGCCGGGGAACTTGCCGTTGGTGTAATCGAATCGCCCTGACTCAACGATGATGCCGCCGATCGCGGTGCCGTGGCCGCCGATGAACTTGGTGGCGGAGTGGACGACGATGTCGGCACCGTGTTCGATTGGGCGGCAGAGGTAGGGCGTGGCGAAGGTGTTGTCGATCATCAGCGGGACACCGGCCTCACGGGCGACCGCGGCGACACCGGCGATGTCGAGCACGTTGCATACCGGGTTGCCGATGGTCTCGCCGTAGAGCACCTTGGTGCGATCGGTGATGGCGCGGCGGAAGTTCTCCGGGTCGTCAGGATCGACAAACGTGACGTCGACGCCCCAACGACGGAGGGTGACATCGAATTGCGTGTAGGTGCCACCGTAGAGCGCGTTGGAAGAGACGATGTGGTCTCCGGGGCCGAGGAGGGTGGCGATCGCGATGAACTGGGCGGCGTGGCCCGAGCTGACGGCGAGTGCGCCGATGCCTCCCTCAAGGGAGGCAACGCGCTCCTCAAAGGCCGCGGTGGTGGGATTCATGATGCGGG
>JAPOLF010000325.1 GCA_029977305.1 bacterium
TCACCGAGGGGATGGCGGAGCGGCTCAATGCGCGGTACTCGTGCACCGGGTTGGTGAAGCGGGTACCGGATCGGGCGGTGGCGACGACGGCGGTGACGGCCTCGCTGATCGGGGCGGTGGCGGCGCACGAGGCGTTGGCGATCCTGCATGGGCGTGAGCAGGTGTTGGAGGCTGGGACGCGGGTCGCGTTCTTCATGGACGCGCGACGGCAATGGGTGGATCACCTGCCGGCGGACCCGGCATGTGCGGCGCACATGCCCCGGGTGCGGGCGGCCCACTGGATCGCTGAGGGGCCGGATGAGGTGACGGCGGAGTCGCTGGCAGAGCGGTTCGGGATCACGGCCCTACATCCGGGGTTCGACGTGGTGGATCGGTTCATCTGCGAGACGTGCGCGACGGAGGATGCGGTGTACCGGCCGAACGGGACGGTGTACGAGGACGAGGCGACGTGTCCGCGCTGTGCCGTGCAGCGGCGGGCATCGGTGACGGCCACGATCACGCCCGAGAGCGCAGGATGGACCATGCCGTTGCGCGCGTTCGGGATGGCCGATGGCGAGGTGTTCGAGGCGGTGACGCCGAAGGGATCGATCTGGGTGGGGATCGGTGGGAACGATCCTTGGACCGGACGACGGTACGTGGGACCATCCCGGTGAGGACCGGGCATCGCAGCAGGTCGGAGATGATCCGACAGACGGAGAAGGAGCGCACAGCATGAGCGACGGATTCGACATCACCTTGCAGACGGCGAACCGCGATCGCAAGGCGGAACTGGGCGTGGATGGCGACGTGCGAGTCGGGGAATTGCTCGACATGGCGAAGAGTCAGTGGTCGCTCCCGGGCGACTACGAGTACATCATCCGGTGCGAGCGGCTGGGACGACAGTTGCGGTCCGACGAGACCTTGGGTGCGGCTGGGGTGCTCAGCGGGGATCGCTTGGAGATCTTCCCGATGGCCGACTACGGCAGCCAGCGGTAGGGGGCGGACGTGAATCCACAGCATGCTCGCCTGCGGGAAGAACATAGAAGGTTGCAGGCGTTGGCGCAGGCGCATCCGGACGCGATCACGATCGTTAAGGTGGATGACGATCCGCCGGTGCGGTACCTACTCGATCTGCATTGCACGGGGGCGGCATCGCTGAATGAGGTGTCGGATGAGGTCGTTCTGAAGAAGACGTTCCGGGTGCAGATCGACATGGGGTCGAAGTACCCGGTGCAGCGGCCTGCGGTGCATGTGGGATCGCCGTTCTTCAATCCGCACATCTTCAGCAGCGGGGCGGTGTGTCTGGGGATGCCGTGGACTCCGACGCAATCGCTGGATGTCTTCGTGCGGCGGCTGTGGGGCCTGCTGGTGTGGGATCCGGAAGTGCTGGACGAAATGAGTCCAGCGGACAGTGACGCGATCGCGTGGTTCAAACGGCACAAGGATCGAGTGCCATTTGATCGGGTGGATCCGACACTGCCGCCCAAGGCCCCGCCGGAACCACCGCCGCCGCCGAAGCCGCGGATCACGTGGCGGGGATGATGCCCCTCCCCTGCCCCGCCTGATGAGGGAGACCCGGCTGTGGTGACGTGGAAGTCGGAGACGATCGTCGATGCCTCGCCGTGCCTGCGGGAAGAGTTCCTGCGCGCGCGAGGCATCGTGGCGGGATCTTCGCCGGTGCTGGTGGCGATGCAGGGGGATGCGTGGATGCGCATGCAGGCGCACGCACGGTCGTCGCGGGTGGAGGTCGGGGGGGCGTTGCTGGGCACGGCACATCGGGACGAGCGCGGGGATCTGCTGGTCGATGTGGTGGCGGCGATCCCGGCGACGGGCGCGCGGGAGGAGGGCACCTATTTCCGGATGACGCCGGAAGCGTGGGAGGGGATCACGGCGGAGCGGCAGGCGCTCGATCCGGACCTGTTGATCGTCGGGTGGTACCACACGCATCCGGGATTGGGGATCTTTTACTCGGGAACGGACCGGAGCACGCAGCGGGCGTTCTT
>JAPOLF010000326.1 GCA_029977305.1 bacterium
ATGGCCCGGATAGCGGAAAGTTCAATTGACCGGGAGACGTTAACCACGACACCCTAGTAGGCGAACGAAGTTCGATCCCGGATGGCTACTTGGAGCGTGCAGACAGGACGCACCGTCGATGGATCGGGACAGGTCCCTGCGCTCACGACTTCGGCGCGATCCAGCGGAACGGCTCTGCGGGCACGAGCTTCGACGTCACGTCACCGGCCAGATTCGGGTCGGTGCTCACCACCAGCTTCCGCACCCCACTTCCTTCTGCCAGATTCAGCGCCGCGAGATCCACCCAGAAGACGCTGGGATTGATGGACGAGTCGAAGTAGTACCGCTTCTTCCCCTGGTCCCCCACCGTCCGCCACAGCGTCGAGGAAATGTTCGGCGCATGCGGATCCGAGATTCCGAGCGGCACGGAGATGCCCCGCATCAGCGAGAACACCGATGCCAACGCCTCCCGGGGCTCGGTGTATTTCGGTGACGCGTTCAGCAGGAAGCTCATCCGCGCGAACCGGTCGGCTGCGCGGTTCGTTCCCGGCAGGAACGCCATCCCGCCCACCGTCTTCCAGTATTCCGTGATCGCCAACTGCTGATCGTAGGTCGGCGAGTTCGTCATCACGGTGTACTGCCGGTTGTGATGCACCACCGGTTTCCCGCCGAGGAATTCGACAATCGCCACATCACCCGATGCATCGGTCACCGCGAGGTGGCCTGACGCTTCCTTCCCGTTCGGCAGAGTGGGTGCCACCAAGTCGAACGGCAGGTGCTCGTGGAGCGTCGCCACCTCCGCCGCCGTGGCACACATGTCCAGCACGTATTGCGTGTAGGCCCCGATCGAGAGCAGCGGCTTCGAAGAGGTCTCCCAATTCGGGTACTCGGACTCCACGAGATAGAGCAGGTTCGCCACCAAGCCCGCCTCGTTCATCCCATCCACCACCGCGATCCCGTAGAACGTGCTCACCACGGAGCCGTGCTTCGACGTCCACGTGAATGACCGTGGGCCCACACCCCCGTCCTTGACCATTCCCCGCGGGAAGGCCCAGAGGTCCGTCTTCGTGTCCTCCGCCCAATCCATGCTACGTCCGGTGATGTAGGTGCCGGTCCCAGTTTGGTAGGCGATGCGCGTGCACATGAGAGCCCGATCCTTCCCAACGAATTGCGAACGTGTCTGCTGGTGGATGACACGAGTTTACCCCACCTCCTCGCCCTGCCAATTCGTCGAAATCCGCCCCTGACGGCGAAAACCGGACCCATGTCCAAGCGGTTGGTAGAGCGCTGGTGACCCCTCGGGTACCATGCTCATACCACCGCCGCCACGCGCGGAATTGGACAGGAGAGCAAGGGCCCCACCTCGATGTCGCATCCGCTGCTTGATCGCCTCGCCGCTGGTCCCGTCCTCGCCGACGGCGCCATCGGCACCATGCTCTACGCCGCGGGTGCCAGCCTCGACGAGTCTTTCGACGGCCTCAACCTCACCCGCCCAGCCGATGTCGCCGCAGTCCACCGCGCCTATCTCGAGGCCGGCGCCGCCCTCATCAAGAGCAACACCTTCGGCGCCAACCGCTTCAAGCTGGAGGCGTTCGGCCTTGCCGATCGTGTGCACGACATCAATCGCACCGCCGTCCGCCTCGCCCGTGAGGCTCGCGAGATTGTCGGTGCCGATGCCCTCGTCGCCGGCTCCGTCGGCCCCACCGGTCGCACCATGGCCCCCTTTGGCGCCACCCCCGTCGCCGAGGTCGCGGCCGCCTTCCGCGAACAAGTCGGCGCGATGCTCGAGGGTGGGGTCGACCTCATCCTCTTGGAAACCTTCGGCAGCCTCGAGGAGATGCTCACCGCGATCGCCGCGGTGCGCTCCGCCACGGCGGGTCCCTGCGTCGCACGTTCAAATGCGATGCCGCCCATCAGCGTGCCGGCATGTCCGAGGTGAATTTCGTCGGTCAGCGGTACGCCCGTACGCCGCCCCCCGCGATAGCC
>JAPOLF010000327.1 GCA_029977305.1 bacterium
CCGTGGATCTCCGGGCTGATCGTCCGCGAGCACTGCGAGGACCCGAGCCACTACCGGAATCTCGGCACCATCGATGCTTACCTCAAGCTTCACAACATCCCCGGCATCTCCGGGATCGACACCCGGGCGCTGACACGCCACATCCGCGACGTCGGAGACATTCGAGCGGTGCTTGTCACCGAGGCCGCAGAAATTCCGGATGAGGCCTTGGTCGCCCGGGCCGGAAAGGCGAGCCTCCCCGGTGATCACGATGTGGTCGGAGAAGTCACCAACCCCGAGGTCGAGCATCTCGGGAGCGCCGATGGCCCGCATGTCGTGGTGCTCGATTGCGGCGTGAAGCGCAACATCGTGCGCTCCATCGTCAAGCGAGGCGCCCGCGTCACCGTCGTGCCGTTCGGCACTCCCTGGTCCCAGATCGCGGCACTGAATCCGGATGGGGTGATCGTCTCTCCCGGCCCGGGGGATCCTGCTGCGCTCGATGCCGGGTTGGAGGTGGTCCGCGAGGTGGTGGCCAGCGGCACCCCGTACTTCGGCATCTGTCTCGGTCACCAACTTCTGGCCCGATCCATCGGCGCGACGACCACTAAGCTCAAGTTCGGTCACCGCGGTGGTAATCACCCTGTGCGTGACGAGCGCACCGGGCTTGTGACCATCACCTCCCAGAACCACGGCTTCCAAGTCGACGCGGCTTCGGTGCCGACCTCGGGTGGTTGGGAGATCGCGATGGTCAACCTCAACGACGGTTCGGTTGAAGGGCTCGCCCACCGGGAAAAGCCGGTGATGACGGTCCAGTTCCATCCTGAATCGTCGCCGGGTCCCCTTGACAATGATTTTCTCTTCGATCGATTCATCGAGATGATGGGCACGCCCGCTGGAGCACGCCGATGACCGGAGTCGACCCCTCGCTCAAGAGTGTGCTCGTGCTCGGAAGCGGGCCCATCATCATCGGGCAGGCAGCCGAGTTCGACTACGCTGGAACCCAGGCATGTCGCGCCCTCCGGGAGGAGGGGCTGCGCACCATTCTCGTCAACTCCAACCCAGCCACCATCATGACCGACGAGGACGTCGCAGATGCGGTCTACATCGAGCCACTGACCCCTGATGTCGTGCGGCGCGTCATCCAGCGGGAGAAGCCGGATGGCCTGCTGCCCACGCTGGGCGGTCAAACCGGCTTGAACCTCGCAGTGAAGGTCGCGGAACTTGGCATCCTCGACACGTATGGGGTGCGACTCCTCGGGACGCCACTCACGGCGATCAAGCGCGCTGAAGATCGCGCGCTGTTCAAGGAGTTGCTCGGGAAGCTCGGTGAACCGGTCGTCGACAGCGCCATCGTCACCTCGATCGAGGAGGCGCGCGCTTTCGCGGCGCATGTCCCGCCGCCCTTGGTGGTTCGCCCGGCATACACGCTGGGTGGCACGGGAGGCGGTATTGCTCGAACGATGCAAGAGCTGGATGAGATCGTCACCAGCGGCATCACCGCCAGCCCGATTGGTCAAGTGCTCCTCGAGCGATCGCTCATCGGTTGGAAAGAAATCGAATACGAGGTGATGCGGGATTCCACCGGGACCTGCATCACCATCTGCAACATGGAGAATCTCGACCCGATGGGTGTGCACACCGGCGACAGCATCGTGGTGGCGCCCTCGCAGACACTCTCTGATGATGAGTACCAGATGCTTCGCACCTCGGCGCTCCGGATCATCTCGGAATTGGGCATTGAAGGCGGCTGCAACGTCCAATACGCCCTCGATCCCCACAGCACCAATTACTCCGTGATCGAGGTCAACCCGCGCGTGAGCCGGTCGTCGGCGCTCGCCTCGAAAGCAACCGGCTACCCCATCGCCCGCATGGCCGCGAAGATCGCCATCGGCCGCACGCTCGATGAACTCCGCAACCCGGTGACACGCAAGACCACTGCGGCCTTCGAGCCGGCGCTGGACTACATCGTCGCGAAGA
>JAPOLF010000328.1 GCA_029977305.1 bacterium
GTGGCTCTGCCGTCGCTGCAGGAAGACCTCAAGGCATCGACCGCCGAGCTGCAGTGGGTGGTCGATGCCTATTCGGTTCTCTTCGCGGGGTCGCTCCTGCTGGCCGGTACCCTCGGCGATCGCTTCGGCCGCCGCAAGGCTCTCGTCCTCGGACTCATCATCTTTGGAGTGGGTTCGCTCTTGGCCGGATTCGCCACGGATGCCAACCAACTCATCTTCTGGCGGGCCATCATGGGCATCGGCGGCGCCTTCATCATGCCCTCGACCCTGTCGATCCTCGCCCAGGTCTTCACCGACCCGCGCGAACGTGCACAGGCCATCGGCATCTGGGCGGCGGTGGCGGGTGCCGCCGTGGCCCTTGGACCGATCGTCGGCGGGCTACTGCTGGAACACACGACGTGGCACGCCATCTTTTGGGTGAACCCGCCGCTCGTACTGATCGTGTTGGTGGCGGCCTTCCGCATCCTCCCGGAGTCGAGCGACCCGACCAAGCCCCGACTGGACCTCGTCGGTGCCGCACTGTCGGCTGTGGGCCTCATCGCCTTCGTCGTCACCGTCATCGAGGTGCCCGATGCGGGGATCGAGGCGCTGACGATTGGCTCCGCCGTTACCGCCATCGTCTTCCTCACGGCGTTTGTCTGGTGGGAGAGGCGGGTTCCCCGACCTTTGCTGCCGATGTCCCTGTTTGGCCAGCGTCTCTTTACTGTTTCGGTGATTTCGGTCGCGCTTGTGTACGGCGCCCTCATGGGTGTGATGTTCTTCCTCCCGCAGTTCCTGCAGTTGGTTCAGGGCAACTCGCCACTGCAGTCCGGGATCGCCGTCTTGCCCGGAGCGGGCGGGTTGCTCATCGCGTCCCTGTTCAGCCCCCGCATAGCCGAGCGGATCGGCACACGAATCACGGTGGTCATCGGCTTGTCGATGGTCACTCTTGGCCTCGCGGCGGCGGCGTACCTGACGGCGGACTCGCCCTACTGGCACATCGGTGGCAGCCTCGGCTTGATGGGGCTCGGCCTCGGCATGGTGCTGCCGCAGGCCACCAACGGAATCCTCGCGTCGGTGCCTCGTGAGCGAGCGGGCATGGGGTCCGCGGTCAATGACGGGATGAGCGAGTTGGGTGGGTCACTGGGCGTGGCCGTTCTCGGCTCGCTGCTGGCCTTCGGCTATCGAAACTCGATCGAACAGGCGATCACGGCTGCCGGAGATGCGATTGTGGCGATACCCGCGGGGGTCGTCGAGGCGGTGCGCGAATCCCTCGCGGCGGGCAATCTCGCGATCGCGCAGCTCCCGCGAGAGGTGGGGGCTCCGATCCGCCAGGTTGCGGGGGATGCCTTCGTATCGGGCATGACAACAGCGTTGATGGTCGCCGCAGGGATCGTTGCTCTGGGCGCTGTTCTGGCCTGGTGGCTCTTCCCTTCTCGGGTCGAACGCGTTGAGGAGTAGCCGCTCTCGACCACGCGGTGAAGGAACGTGCGACTAGGCGCCGCGGACCGCCTGCTCTTCAAGGTAGGTGTCGCGTACGAGGATGGCCTCGTCAATGTTGTCCTCGAGCGCGTCAAGCAGATCGGGATCAATCTTGCCCGCCTTGGCCATCCGCTTGAGCTCGGCCAGCGCCTGATCGATCGGCCAAGCATCCTTGTAGGGGCGCACCGTGGTGAGGGCGTCGAAGATGTCAGCGACAGTGATGATGCGCGACTCCAGCGGGATCGCATCGCCCTTCAGTCCGTGCGGGTAGCCGCTGCCGTCAAGGGCCTCGTGGTGCAACTCGACGATATTGCGCATGATGCGGTTCGCGGACTCCGTGGTGAGGTCGAGATCCTGGGAGATCGAGTCCACCATCGTGCGGCCTTTGGTCGTGTGTGTCTTCATCACCTCCCACTCGTCCGCATCCAACGGCCCGGGCTTGAGCAGCACGCGGTCGGGAATCCCGATCTTGCCGATGTCATGGAGTGGTGCG
>JAPOLF010000329.1 GCA_029977305.1 bacterium
GGGACTGCCAGTCCTGCAGCTCGGCCCTCGCCTTCATCGACAAGAGGCTCGTCCCCAGGCTCCTCGCCTCCAACCCGGGCTCTGACTTACTGGCCAGATACGCCAACCGGTGTGACCAGGTTAAGCCAACCCTGAGCCTCAGCGACTCCCGGAATGATGTAGAGCGCGCCGCCGCCGGAGGGCCCCTCGCAGACCCCGAGGCGACGCGTGATGCGAGCGTAGGCATCGGCCATGAATCCAGCGGAGCGCTCGTCACGGGTCATGACGTGCGTGATGGAGCCTTGGGCAGCATTGAGTGCATCGTAGAACGCCATCCCGGTATCACCCGGAAGGCCAAAGATATGCGAGACGCCGCTCTCGGCGAGCACCTGCACGAGGGCGTGGGCACCGTTCGGCGAATCGGCTGAGAACTGGGATTCCGCCATTGCAGCGCTCCTTCGGCTGATGCGAGAGAGGACTACGGCTCCAGACGTCCAAGTGCGGATCGGCGGAGGCCGATGTAGCAGTCGTTGACGTTGGTTCCGGTCGGGCCGGTGTTGACGATGCCACCCGCGACGGTGAACACCGCGAGGCTGTCATTGTCGCGCAGGGCTGCCACTGGATGGAGGCCTGCCTGCTCGGCGCGAACGACGGTGGAGGGATCAGCGATCGCGCCGGCGACACCGGTGAGCGCATCTTGGCCGTCGGTGGCAAGGGAGGCAACGATCCACTCCGCGTGCTGCGCCGCGAGCGCGATGCCGGCGGCGAGAGCGAATTCGGTGTTTCGTCCACCGACGCCATCCCCGCGAACGGTGACGGTGGCCTCGCCGCCACCGAGGATGACATCAACCTGTTCCGGGGCGCGTTCACAGGCATCCACCCACGCAGACCCGAGTGCCGATGCCTCCCCTTCTCGCTTCTCCCAGATGGTGAGGGGGCGGAGTCCATCGTGGCGAATCGCTTCGGCGATGCCTGCGATGGCGGTGGCGTTGTCGGCGATGACCTCCACGATGTCGCTGGTGGTGACCGCCTCCGCAAGCGGGATGGAGGATTGCGCAGTGAGCACGTCAACCACGATGGGAGGCACGCGATCGATGAGGTCGTGCTGCCGGAGGATGTCCAATGATCGGCTGGCATGGGCTTGGCGCGGCACCGTGGGTCCGCTGGCGATGACGGAAGCATCGTTTGAGAGGACATCCGACAGAATTAGCGTGATGAAGGTGGCGTTTGGGGCGCAGGCGCGGAATCCTCCACCTTTGACACGGCTGAGGGGGGTGCGCACCGCGTTGAGATCCTGAATTGGTGCGCCGGCCCGAAGGAGGGCATCGGTCGTCTGCGCCATGTCCTGCAGCGTCAATGGCTCCACTGGCGCTTCGAAGAGCGCCGATCCGCCGCCAGAAATGAGCGCGATGACGACATCACCCGCGCCGAGGCGAGACACGCGCTCGATCGCCCGAGACGCGGCGCGGACGCCACGCCCGTCGGGGATGGGGTGGCTCGCTTCAAAGGTTTCGAGGGAGGCGGGCAGGCGCTCGGTGAGATGACCGTCCTTGGTGATGACGATTCCACCGCTGACACGATCCCCGCACACGTCACAGGCAGCGCGGGCCATTGGCGCGGCGGCCTTGCCGATCGCGACGACCTCGAGTGTCCCGGTCAGGAGGACGGTGTCACCGTTCACGCTGAGCACACCTGAGATTGGGTCGAAGGCCAACGCGCGGTGGACGGCAACTGCGGGGTCAACCGCAACGAGGCCGGCGCGGAACCACCGCTCGATCGCGTCTCGGGCAACAGCGAGGTCGTGCATCCCCCACCCTCTCCTACGCGGTGGTCATCAGGCGCAGGTGGTCAAGCACGATCGAGAGATCGCGCGGGAGCGGAGCAGAGAACTGCACCGGTCGACCATCGGGCAGGGTCAGAGCGAGGCCGCTGGCATGGAGGAATTGGCGATCGACGGCG
>JAPOLF010000032.1 GCA_029977305.1 bacterium
GGGGTCACCGCACTGGCGAAGACGCTGTCCCGGGAGTTGGCGCCGCGGATCCGTGTCAACAGCTTGGCACCGGGGCGCTTCGACACCGATCGCGTGCGCAGCCTCGATGAGGCGCGCGCGAAGTCGCAGGGCATCACCGCCGAGACGGCCAAGGCGGATTCGATGAAGAGCATCCCGCTCGGGCGCTATGGCGATCCGGTGGAGTTCGGGCGGGTGGGGGCGTTCCTGCTTTCCCCCGCGGCAAGTTATGTGAGCGGCCTCGCCGCGCACGCTGACGGCGCCATGACGACCTCCCTGCCGTAGCCGCTATCCGACGCGCAGCAGAACGGCCCGGACGATGCGTCGTCCGGGCCGTTCCATTGGTCGCACGCTACGAGGTCAACGCTCCGACGCGGGAGGCGAACCGATCGATCTCGCCAGCGCCGAGCAGGGCGCCGAGTTCGAGATCGTAGGTGCGGGTCTCACCGGGTTGGAGGATGGCGATCTTGCCGGCGGCCTCCTCGGCGGCGCGGCCCTTCGTGGAGTTGGTGCTGGGTTCAATACCGCAGGCGTAGGTGCCGTTGCCCAGCATCCGCCAGATGAAGTGGTGCGGCAACTGCTTGTGATTGAAGACCTCGTAGGCACCGATTCCTCGGCGGCGGTTGACGATTGCGCAGGGGACGCCGCCGTCGGCCTCACCGTGGACGTCGTGCTCGGTGACCTGTTCGACATACCCCGTGGTCGGACCGTGGAAGGTGCGGTAGCCGCTCACATCGTGCGATCCGCGCGCCATGGGATTCGTCGCCGGGACGAGCAGTTCGCTCCCATCGTCCAGGACCGGGAATCCGACATTCACGTGGTAGAGATACATATGCGGGGTCGGCGCGTTGCCGATGTTCTCGACCACATCATGGATCTTCAGCCGGGATTCGCCGACCACCGCCTCGATCGAGCGGCGCAGCACGAACTGCTCGCCGTAGACGCGCGCCTGCACGATTTCACCGGTCGCCCAGAGGGTGCAGGTGTCGCCCTCCCAGCGCTCGCCGTAGCCGGTCAGGCGCGCGGGCAGATAGGAGATCCTGCCGTGCAGGCCGTACTCGGCCTTCACGTAGGGCGGGTAGCCGTAGTTGGTGACGTCGACCTCGGCCATGAACATCGTGTGCTCAAGGCCGCAGGTGGTGAGCAGGCCGCCGCCGAAGCCGCGGAGCCAGCCAAGCCCCTCCGGCTCGAAGGACCACGGCCCGGGGAACCCGGTGTTGGACTGCCAGCCGAGAGCCATCCCGTTGATCTCGCAGCGGCCGATGTCCATCGCGCGGTCGACGAGCACATCGAACTGGAACCCGGTGCCGGTGCGGAACTCGAGGACGCGGGTGTCACGCTCCAGCCCGTCCGCGAGGGTCACCAGGCGCACCCCGGCAACCTGCGGCAAACGACCGGCGTGCTGGAGGAGCGAGGTCTTCGAGTAGTCCTGTCCGAAGAGGTGTGGCATCGGTGCCTCCGGGGGTGGTGGCCGCCGGGACGCGGCCGATCTTGCCGACGTCAGCTGACGGCGGCGAACTCGTCGAGCAGCCGCTCCATCGCGGCGATGCTGAAGGCATCGGGCTTGGGCGCGGGCTGGCGGACCGTGGCGTGGGCGAGGGCCCCGCGGCGCTTCAGGATCTCCTTGCGCAGGGCCACGCCGGCACCGGGTTGCGCCTCGAAGACCATCAGCGGCAGCGCGGCGGTGAAGACGCGGCGGGCCTCTTCGCGGATGCCGGCTTGGTGGGCGGCGACGATCGCGACAAGCACCTCCGGGATCGCGAAGCCCGTCATCGTGCCGTGCGATCCGGCATCGAGTTCAGCGAGGAGCGAGACGCCACCGAGGCCGCCGAGAATCTGGTAGGCGTCGGTCTGGGCGGTGATGGCCGCGGTTTTCGGGGCGGTGGGCGGATCCTCGAGTTTGAGGACGGAACCCTTCGGAAGCACGTCGATCAGGCTGAGCAGGAAATCGGTCGGCATCTTCACGCCGCTGGAGGTCGGGTGGTCTTGGACGACGAAGATCGCGTCGGTGGCGGCGGCGGCGCGTGCGTAGTGGTCACGCAGGGCAGGATTGGCGGTGCTGCCCGGGGGCGGCGAGACCATCACCGCGTGGGCCCCGAGTTCGACCGCGCGACGGGCACGCTCGGCGGTGACCACACTCGACCCATGGGTGATGCCGACCGTGATCTCGAGGCGGCCGGCGTTCTCCTCGACCACCTTCGCGATGACACGGTCGCGCTCGACATCGCTCAGGCGGTCGGCCTCGCCGAGCACGCCAAGGATCAGCATCCCATCGCAACCGGTTTCCACGCAGTAGCGAACCAGCGAGCCGAGACTGGCCTCGTCCAGCGATTCGTCGGGAAGGAAGGGGGTGGCGGTCACATTGTGGACGCCGGCGATCAGCGGCATGGATCAACCTCCGAGAATGGATTTCTCGATGTTTCAGCAGTTCACCGCGAGATCATACGGGCATCCGGGTCGGGACGTCCCCACGGTGACCGTGGGACCGTGACCCGCTATGCTTGACCGTGGAAGTGTCGTGTCCCCATCTGCCGGCTGCCACGAGGGATGACCATGAGTGCTCAGCGATCGCGCTCGTTCGCGGATCTGTTCCGCCGGATCACCAATCGGCGGGCGGCATT
This sequence comes from bacterium, assembly GCA_029977305.1. Lineage (GTDB taxonomy): Bacteria > Chloroflexota > Chloroflexia > Thermomicrobiales > UBA6265 > CADCWF01. The sequence goes on from JAPOLF010000032.1 coordinate 2,640, forward strand.
GACGATTGCCGCCGGCACTGCCGCGACCCACATCGCCGAGGCTGCCGCGCAACAGGGTCCGAACACCCAAGCCAGCAAGAAACGTGGACCGACGGGCCCGACCGGTGCCACTGGTCCAACCGGGCTCGAGGGGCTGCGGGGCATCCGTGGCCCGATCGGCTTCACCGGACCGACCGGGCCGCGTGGGCTGGCGGCGCTCTCGGTGTTTCGGGAACTGCAGACCCCGCTAGTCGCCGGATCGGCCAACACCGCCACCTGCGCCTGTCTTCCGGGCGAGCAACTCACGGGTGGCGGCTACTGGTTCTCGATCACCGGGATCCGGCCCATCGCCAGCATGCCGCAGGCACTGGCAGATGGCACCAGCCGTTGGGTGGTGATCTACGAGAACCCCGACGGGCTGATCGGCACCGCGAGCGTTTGGGCGGTGTGCATCCCGAACGAGCTGCTCCTGCAGGTCTCACCGACCCCGGTCCCAACCACCACGCCCTGAGTCGAGCTTCCCGAACCGGTACATCCTTGAATCCAGCGAGGCGAGATCCTCCCAGAGCCAGATCTCGCCCACGCGACCGCCGCGGATATGCACGACGGCATGTCCTCCCCACTCCATGGTGCGATCGGTGGGGGCAAGGTCCTTGTAGTCACCGGAGTGGACACCCGTGGCCTGCCACGCGACGGCGAGGTGATCTCCCGCCCAGACAAGCGTTTCCGGGAGCAGCTCGACGCCGACGCCGCTGAAGGAGGCATGGACCATCTCGGCCGACTCGGCCACTGCGGCGGCTCCCATCACGGGGGGATGAACGGAGCGGTGGAGGACGACGTCGCGTCGGAGCAGGTCGGGATCACCCTCTCCGCCCACGACGAGCGAGATGGCGGAGCGGGCCATGTCGACGCTCTCCGGGCGCATCTCCTCGCCGAGCGCGCGGATGATCGGGGGGTGGATGCGGCTGTCGCCGATGTCGCGGTCGGCGCGCTGAGCCGTCTGCTGGCGGTTGAGGTCGACGGTGGTCCACGCCTCGGCGAGACGGCCGTCGACGAGGCGGTAAGTGGTCACGGCGTCGAACACGACCGGGGCAGGGAATCCACTGTCGCCTTTCTCCTCACCGCGAATGGCCCAGTTGCGGAAGACGAGGTCACCACCGGCGATCAAGCGACGCTGGGTCTGGCGATGTCCCGGATAGTTGGTGTGCATGCGTATGATCGCGGCTTGGATGTCGCTGGCGCCGGTCGTGGTCCTGCCGTCAGGGGTGTGGCGCAGGTGATCGTCTGGGTACCACATCGACCAGCGCGAGAAGTCCTTTCCGTTCCAGCACTCGTCAACCAAGGCGAGCACGAGTTCAGCAGATTGTGCGGATTCCGGGTCCATGGAGCGTCTCCTCGTGCCGATCACGTGTGGGTCCATTGTGCCGCAGGTCGTGGTGGTGGCGGCAACCGGTGCGGGCGATTGATTCGGGTAGGATCACCAGGAACGTCACGGGGCAGTCGGAGGACATGATGCGGATTGTGGTGAAGTACCACGGGATCATCGCCGACATGGTCGGGGTCAAGACGGAGGATGTGGATCTGCCGGATGGCGCCACCGTTGCCGATCTGCGTGCCGCGCTCGGCAGCCGCGACGAGACCATCGACGCGATCCTCGTGCAGACCCGCACCTTCGTCGGTGGGCACATGGCTGACAAGGCGGCGGTCCTCACCGATGGAACGGAAGTGGTGTTCATGCGGCCGATTGCCGGCGGCCGAGCATGACAACGCCCGCCCGAGATCTTCTCGGGCGGGCGTGTTCGGACTGATCACGACGAGTGCTAGTCGGCCGCGGCACCGCCGCCGGCGACGGCCCAGCCGAGACCGATCCGCTCAAGCGCTTCGGTCGTCGGGACGCCCGAGGCGACGTCGCAGCCGGCCAGTTCGTAGTACTTGTCGAGAGCGTGTGCGAATTCGGCTTCGCCCACCTTGTAGCCGTCGGACGGACCGCCACTGAGGCCCTTGAACATCTTCTTGGGCAGCTTGTCGGCGTTGCGGCCGAGTCCCTCGCGTGCGTTGAACAGGCGCATCATCAGGATCTTCCGCAATCCGACCTCAGCGAGTTCGTCGATGGTGACATCCCAGCCGGTGGTCGCCTGAATCGCCTGCTGGAGGTGATCTGGGCCGAAGAGTTGCCACGACGGGCCGTAGACGAATTGGCAGACGGACACCGAATCGACCAGCGAGTAGAACTGCTGGGTGATCAGCGAGTACCGCACCTTCTCATCAGAGAGGTTGAGCGGATCCTGCGGATCGGTGAGTCCGAGGAGCGCCATGCGCCGCAGGGACTCCGGATCGGAGTCGGGGGTGTAGCCGGGGTCGTGCTCATGGGACTGGTGGTCGGCCCCGAAGGGGTTGACCGCGTAGATCAGCGCGAGTGAACGCTTGACCTGCGGCATGTGCGCCGGGAGGGCGTTGCCCTTGACCTCGGTGAGCAGGTCCTTGCCCTTGCCGCCGAGACGCTCAGAGGCACCGCGCATGCCATCCGCGAGGTAGTCGCCGAAGCCCTCGCGGCCGGCCATCATCTCGGTGAGCTTGAGCATCATCTCGGCGTCGCCCCAGTTGATCTCGAGGCCGCCGGTGTCTTCCTTGGTGATCTCGCCCTTGGCGTAGGCATCCATCGCCCAGCCGACAGCCGCCCCGACGGCGATCGGATCCATTCCGTGGATGTTGCAGAGTTGATTCGCGAGCGCGACCGCGCCGAGATCATTCACCATGCAGTACGAGCCGAGGGTGGCGAGGTTCTCGTACTCCGGACCGCCGTAGCGCCCCTCGACGCCGCGGTTCTCGTCCTGCACCACGCGCTTGCAGCGCACGGCACAGGCGTAGCAGGTGTCGTTCTTGAGCAGGATGGTGTCGTACATCCGCTCGCCGGAGATGTCCTCCGCCTTGTCGAAGACGCCGCTGTCCCAGTTGTGCGTGGGCAGGCCGCCGACGGACTGCTGCGCAAGGACCGTCTCCGCCGTGCCGTACTTCTGCATGCCGGCCATCGCGGCGTTGATGCGGACGTTCTTCGCGCCCCACTGGGTGATCTTCTTGAGCGCCTCCGCATCAGCCACCGGAACCGATCCGGTGCCGCGCGTCGCGATGCACTTGAGGTTCTTGCTTCCCATCACTGCGCCCATGCCGGTGCGCCCGGCAGCGCGGGAGGTGTGGGTGACGATGCAGGCGTGGCGGACGAGATTCTCGCCGGCCTTGCCGATCGCCATCGTCTCGTACTTCTTGTCGCCGAGGTCAGCGAAGAGGGTGTCCTCCATCTCCCCGGTGCCCATCCCCCAGTACTTGGCGGCGTCGCGGAGTTCGTACTCGCCATCCTTGATGTGGAGGTAGACCGGCTTGGGCGACTTGCCGAGCACGACGATCGCATCGAAGCCCGCGAACTTGAGTTCGGCGGGGAAGAAGCCGCCGACTTGGGCATCTCCGATAGCTCCGGTGAGGGGGCTCTTGGCGTTGACGCTCATCCGGCTCGCCCCGGAGATCGGCGTGCCGGTGATCGGACCGTGCGCGAAGACGAGGACGTTCTCCGGGCTGAGCGCATCGGCACCAGCCGGCATCAGCCGGAGGATGTACTCCATCGCGACGGCGGCGCCGCCCATGTACTTGCGATACCAGGCGTCGTCGTGTTGATCGACGGTCAACTTCCCGGTGGTGAGATCGGCGACGAGAATCTTGCCGGTGTAGCCGTATGGCATGGTGGCCCCTTTCGATGGCGCAGGCGCAGGCCAAAGCACGTGCCGGCCCGTCCGCGATCACGTGCGAGGAGTATGAAGGAGCAGCGGATCACCGCAGTCGGCGCTCAGCGAACGTCCTGCACAGCCGAGCATGACGGGGTGCGTCCCGGTCGGGCTAGCCGATCCACGACGCGATCTGCTCGTTGGTCAGATTGCCTCCGCAGATGATGGTCGCGACGCGCCGACCAGCGAAAACGGAGCCATGCTCCACCACCGCCCCGAGTCCGATCGCGCCGGATGGCTCGACGACCAACCCGGCGTGCTGATGGAGAAGGCGCATCGCTTTCAATGTGGTGGTGTCTGGAACGAGGAGGAACTCGTCGACCAAGCCGCGCAAATCCTCCAGAGCCTGCGGCACCGGGGAGCGGACCCCGATGCCGTCCGCGATGGTGTCGATCTTCTCGTGCGTCACCAACGTTCCGCTGATCAACGATTCGGTCATCGCCGGGGCGCCGGTGGACTGCACGGCGATGATCTTCGTCTTCGGGCGGAGGGCTTTCATCGCCGTGGCGACCCCGGCGAGCATCGCCCCGTTGCCCAACGGCACGATCAGGGCATCAAACTCGGCATCGGAGGCGGCGAGTTCCACCGCCATCGTGCCAGCGCCCTCGGTCGGTTCGGGATCGAGGCTGTCCTCGACGAAGCGGGTGCCTTGCGCGGCGGCTGCTGCCTTGCCGATCGCCTTGGCGCCATCGAAGTCTTCGCCCGCGAGCACCATGGTTGCGCCGAGGGCGCGCATGCGCTCGATCTTCAGCGGATTGGCATTGACGCTGGCATACACCGTGAGGGGGACATCGGCGGCTCGACAGGCGTACGCCATCGCCTGCCCGAAATTGCCGGCGGAGGCACACATCAGCGGGGCGCGGTCGGTGAGGTTGGCGGTGAGCCACGTCGCGCCTCGCCCCTTGAAGGAGCGAATGGGATTGACCGTCTCGACCTTGAGCGTGACCTGCGCACCGAGCACGTCGCTGAGCGGTTCGTTGAGGAACTGCGGGGTGTTGAGGAAGACGGGATCGATGGCCGCGGCGGCCGCGAGGATGCGATCCAAGGTGATGCGAGACATGGGGTCTTCTCCGTGGCAGGGGGGCCTCTGCCATAATCCGGGCATCGGCGTGCCATCCACCGACGAGTGATGAGGGAATCCTATGCTCTCCGGCGAGAAGATGCGGGATCGCGAGGTCGCGAAGCCGAAGGTCACCGTGTCGCTGCCGCGTCCGGTCCCGCAGCGGGTGGTCCACGAGGGCACGTGGGTGCGACTGGAGCCGCTGGACGCCGATCGCCACGCGCGCGATCTCTACCGCCTCGGCCATGACGGCAGTGAGAAGGCGGAACGCTCGTGGGACTATCTGCCGTATGGGCCCTTCGCCACCGAGGCAGAGCACAAGGCGTGGATCGCCACCCTTGCCGCAGGCACTGACCCGCTCTTCTTTGCCATCGTGGATCGCGCAAGCGGCGAGGCGATGGGGCAGGGGTCCTTGATGAGCATCGTCCCGAGTGACGGCGTGATCGAGATCGGACACCTCTGGTTCAGTCCGAAGCTGCAGCGCACCCCCGCCGCGACTGAGGCGCTCTTCCTGATGCTGCGCCACGCGCTCGATGACCTCGGATACCGCCGCATGGAATGGAAGTGCGATGCGTGCAATCTGCCGTCGCGGAAGGCGGCGCTGCGGTTGGGTTACCGCTTCGAGGGGATCTTCTACAACCATCGCGTGGTGAAGGGGCACAACCGCGACACCGCGTGGTATTCGATCCTTGACGAGGAATGGCCCGCACTGCGGAACGCATTCGCGGCGTGGCTTTCGCCCGCCAACTTCGATGGTGCCGGCAACCAGCGAAGCTGCCTGAGCGAGCTCACCCGCGATTAGCCCCGAGGTTTGACCCCGGAGGCGCGTTGCTTGCGCGCCGCGGCGGTGGAAGCACGCCCGAGCGCGAGTGCGGCACCGCCCGCGAGGAGCGCGCTGCCGGCGAGGGCGGCGGCGATCGGTGCGGCCCGCTGGAGGATCTGCCGCTCGAACTCCTGTTGCGAATTCGCGCGAGGGAAGGGCGTCTCCGGGACTGGCACGCCGAGGAACGCGCAGAGCGGTTCCCAGCCGTCGCCCACGTTGAAGACCAAGAGACGATCCGGCGCGATGGTGCGCTCCACGGCGGCGTTGTGGGCGGTCAGCGCGGCAATGGCATGGGCACGATCGCCGAAACGCCCTTCGAAGGTGCGGCGCCAGATAATCTCGTCGGTGACGAGCGCCCAATCGTGGATCTTCGGGCTGATCAAGCCGGCCAAGGCGAGCAGGCCCTGAGAGAACGGCGCCCCGCCGAGCAGGCGTGGCACACGGTGGATCGTCTTCGCGACGCTGTCGTACCACTGCTCTGGATCGCGCACGGTGAGGATGACCCGGGCGTGCGGGTGGGCGTTGGCAAGTTCGCGCCAGAAATAGGCGCCGGGCCAATCGACCGTGGCGCGGTAGTCGGTGAAGAGGGGTGCCCAGTCGATCGCGCCGCCGCGGTCGCGCTGCTCCAGCGCTTGCGCCCAGAGCGCGAAACGCTCCGGGTGGTCGAGGCAGACCTGCATGTGGTCGCATGGGCCGAAGCCCAAGTGCTCGAGGGCGAGTTTGAGCGAGAGGGTGCCTGTGCGCCCGAATCCCGCCCCGATGATGTCGAGTGCCATCTCGGCCTCCGATCCCTAGGCAAGCATGCCGGGGCTTGGCAAGTACTTGGTAATCAGGGCGTCCGCGGTGTGGTAGGCGAGCGCACCAACGGTGCCGGTCGGGTTGTAGCCGCCGTTCTGCGGGAACGAGGATGCCCCGACGACGAAAAGATTCGGCATGCCCCAGACCTGCCCGTACTTGTTGACCACCGAGGATTCGGGAGACGCACCCATGATCGCGCCGCCCTGCACGTGCGTGGATTGATAGGGGCTGATGTTGAAATCGGTGAGCACCCCGCTGACCTTCTGCTTGTTGCCGTTCATCGCGTCGGCGATGGGCTGCAGCACGGTGTCGGCAACCCACTTCACCATGTTCCGCTCGTTGTCTGTCCAGTTGAAGGTGATGCGGAGCAGCGGGTTGCCGAAGATGTCCTTGTATGTCGGGTCGAGATCCATGTAGTTCTGGCGATAGGCGGGGGATTCGCCCTGCATCGTGAAGAAGATGCTGCGGTTGTACCACTTCTGCGCCGCCTGCTTCCATTCGCTTCCCCAGCGCGGGGTGTCCGGCGGGAGTTGCAGCATCTGGATCGGGCGAGCCCCGGAGTTGTTGCAGGCGATGTTGCCGCCGCCGAAAAAGTCGAGATCGGCATGGTCGAAGTTGTCGGAATTGAACTCGTCGATCGAGTAGCCATTCGACCCTGAGCCCATGAAGCGGTTGAGGATCTTGTCCTCCCACCACACCGAGGCGGTGGCCCCTCCGACCACGGCGCCCGTCTGGTAGGTGTAATTCTTGCCGACGTTGCCCTTGCCGGTCTCCGGGTCATACGGCGTGCCGATCTCGGAGAGGAGCAGCAGGCGGGTGTTTTCGAGGGTCCAGGCGCTGAGGATCACGAGATCGGCGGTCTGCTCGACCTCCTGGCCGGCGCCGTCGTAGTAGCGCACCCCGGTGGCCTTGGTGCCGTCGTGGAGGATGCGGGTGACGGTGCTGAGTTGGCGGATCTCCAACTGCCCGCTCTTCAGGGCGTGGGGGATGGTGGTGACCATCGGTGATGCCTTCGCCCCGGCGTGGCAGCCGACCCGCTCGCAGAAGCCGCAGTAGTTGCAAGCCCCGAGGACCATGCCATCAGGGTTGGTGTATCGGGCCGGCCTGTTGGCGCTCGGCTGCGGGAAGGGGGAAAACCCGACCGTCTCGCAGGCGTCGGCGAAGAGCGTTCCACCGTAGGCGATTTTCACCGGGGCTTGGGGGTAGTCGGAGCTGCGCCACCCCTCAAAAGGATTCCCGCCCGGTTGGATCGTGCCGTTGATGTTCCCAGCCTTCCCCGCGATGCCGTACATCTGCTCGTATTGGGTGTAATAGGGCTCGAGTTCGTCGTAGGTGATGCCCCAGTCCTGGATCGTCGTGTCCTTGGGCAGAAACGACTTGCCATAGCGTGCTTCGAGATGGCTGCGATATTCGAAGAAGTAGGGGAGGTAGCGCCAGGAGACACCGTTCCAGTGCACTGCCGCGCCTCCCACGCCGTTGCCGGGCATGAACGCGCCGTACTGGCGCATCGGCAGCGCGGTCATCGCCGCATCGTTGCGGAAGGTGACGGTGTTCCGGCTCAGATCCTGCATCAGCCCCGATTGGACGTTGTAGCGCCACTCGTCGAAGTGGTCCTCGATGAAGTCGGGATAGGTGGCCCGGTAGGGTCCGCGCTCGAGCGCGACGATCTTGAGGTGCGAGGCACGCTTGGTGAGTTCGTTGGCGATGGCACCCCCGGCGTGGCCGAGCCCGACGAAGAGCACATCAATATGGGGCAATGTGGTGGTCATTCTGCGTGCTCCTTGCCGCCGAATCCTTGCGTCTGCGCGAGGGACATGTATGGCCCGGTGTAGGGCACGCCGTACTCGAGGATGTGCTCGGCATAGTCCATGTGGGCACCGGGGAACCCGATCAGGCGCCACGAGGCCATGTCGGTGTTGCCGAGGTAGATCGGATCCGCGAAGTACCCGGCCTGCGTGTACCCGAGGAGTAACTCGAAGAAGGCCTTCGGGGTGATCGCCGGATCGACGGCCGGGGGCACCACCCCCTGCGTCGGCGGGGAGGTGAGTTCGTCACCGCCGAAGGTCTCCGGCTTGCCCTGCTCGAGGTCCGCCAGGATCGCGTCTTGCTGCTCGGGGGTGAGGTCGGCGAACCCCGCGCCGTGCAGCTGCTGCGCCAGGCTCTCGAGCCCGAGGATGCCGATGCGGAACTGCTCCTCCACCGTGGAGAAGCTCTGGTCCCCTTGCGTCGGTGCGCCGGGGGTGAACGGCCCTTGGCGATAGGCGACGCCGCGCAGGCCATTGCCCTTGTTCACCAACTGTCGGTCGATGAAGAAGACGACGCCGGTCTGGTCCGCACCGGGGCCGAGTTCGTCGGTGGGAATGAGGCGACCAACGGCGGCGGTGAGCACCTTCGCTTGGAACGGCGAGAGGGTGGTGTAGCCGACGGGGCCCGCTGGTTGGGCGTGGCTCGCCTCGGCGGCGGTGGGGGTCGCGGATTGCTGGGCGAGCGCAATCGGGATCGACGCCGCGGCGGTGGCGACACCCACCGCGCCCGCCGCACCGGCACCGATCAGGCGTCGGCGGTGCAGGCGCTGCGATGGCACGGCGGACGACGCCTGCGCATCGTTCCGCACCATCGGCGTTTCTTGAGGATCAGGCGTGGTCATGGGATGACTCCTTGCACCATCACAGGTAACCGACTTGCGGGTGCGCATGCATGATGCCAGAACATCCGGAATCGGTGCACCACGGGAATGCTTGGGCGGCATAATGGCCACATGGAGCCGAGCGATTCGGCTCGGCGCGTGGAGTCGATCATGGCGGACAGCGTGGTGGTGGTCGGTGGCGGGGTGATCGGGCTGGCGTGTGCCTTTGCCCTGCAACGCTCCGGGATGGACGTCACGGTGATCGACGCCGGCCCCCGGGAGCTGGCGGCCTCGCATGTGAACGCCGGCTGGGTCTGCCCCACGCTGTGCGAGCCGGTGCCTTCGCCCGGGTTGGTGACGACCTCAGCCCGCTGGATGCTGAAGTCCGATTCGCCCCTGTACATCAAACCCCGCTTCGATCGCTCGTTCTCCCGCTGGTTGATCGAGTTCTGGAAACACTGCAACGCGCGCGACTACCACGCGGGAACAGCGGCGACCGCGGCCCTGAGCGCCCGCACGCTGGAGCTCTACGACGACCTGCGCGAGCACGGGGTGCAGTTCGAGGAGCATGAGGACGGATTGCTCTTCGCCTATGTTGGCGAGGAGGCGATGCACCACGACTACGACGAGATCCAGTGGGTGAAGGAGTACGGCTTCGAGATTCCGAACCTCCTCGATGGCGATGCGGCACGGGCGCTCGAGCCGGGGTTGTCGGACGAGGTCGTGGGGGGCTACTGGATGCGTCACGAGCGGTCCGTGCGGCCCGACACGTTGGTCACCGGGTTCCGTGACCGACTGCGGGAGGGCGGCGCCGTTATCCGCGACGGCGAGCGCGTGATCGGGTTCGGTGCGCGTGACGGGCGAGTGACATCGGTGGTCACTGATGCGGCGACGTACGCGGCGTCGACCGTGGTGGTTGCCGCCGGCGCATGGACCCCACAGATCTTGGAGCCACTCGGGGTGCATGTGCCGATCGAGGCGGGCAAGTGATACAGCATCGATTTCGTGCCGCCGCCGGTGACGCTCACCAAGCCGCTCTACCTGCACGAGTCGCGCGTCGCGATCACCCCGATGAACGGGTCGCTGCGCCTCGCCGGCACGATGGAGCTCTCCGGGCTCAACCACGTTGTGCGGCCGGAGCGGGTGCAGGCGTTGCTCCGGCGCACCGGTGAGGCGATCCGCGATTGGCCGGCGGAGGTTCGGACTGATGCACCCGGCGTGAAGGTCTGGCACGGGCCGCGTCCGCTGACGCCTGATGGCTTGCCGGTGATCGGGTGGATGCCGGGGTGGCGAAACCTTGCGGTCGCGAGCGGCCACTCGATGCTCGGGGTGACGCTCGCGCCGGCGACCGGCGAGGCGGTGGCTGAGATGATCGTCTCGGGCCGGACGCCCGATGTCCTCCGCCCATTCGATCCGGCTCGGTTCGACAACCGGTCTGAACCCTCTGCACGCGTCCTCCGGGGTTCGTGACGCATGGCGATGCGTGTGCTCCGGCAAGGGGATTTCCGGCGCCTGCTGAGTGCCCACACGGTCTCCCAAGTGGGGACCGGGGTGACCTCGCTTGCGATCCCGTTGATCGCGGCGACCGTGCTGCATGCATCACCGTTTCAGATCGGCGTGCTTGCCGCAGCGAGCACCGTGCCGCTGCTGCTGCTCGGGTTGCCTGCGGGAGTGTGGGTCGATCGACGCCAGCGGAAGCCCTTGATGGTCGCAAGTGACCTCGGACGATTCCTGCTCCTGATGGTGTTGCCGGTGTCGGCCCTGCTCGGCTGGTTGAGCTACCCGCTGCTCTTCGCGGTGGTCGCGTTGGTTGGCTGCTTGACCGTCGTCTTCGACATCGCGTCGCAGTCGTACGTCACATCACTGCTCGATCGT
>JAPOLF010000330.1 GCA_029977305.1 bacterium
CTCTCGGAGCGTGTGAAGTCAAAGGTGGCTTGAGGATCGTCGGCGGATGCGCGTCCGCCGACGATCACCGCATAGCGCAAGGCAAATCCCCCGAGCAACGAGGCACACAGACCAAGGAATCGCAGCCATCGCGCTCCTCGGGTGGTGCGGTAGCCCGTGGCTGCGGCGATCGCCATCGGCGCGGCCAACCCGAGGCCGATGACTCCGTGATCGACGACCGAGCCGGTTGTGCCCTCGCGAAGCGGCTTCCCCGCAGCGCCGAGTTGCTTGAACCAGACGATCAACGTGACGAGTTCCGTCAGCATCGCGAATTGCTTGAGGCCGCCGATGGCGGGACTCGGGTCCGCGCCGAAGCCAAATAGTGCTCGACTTGCGGCGATGGCAGACGTCCCGGTTGCGAAGGCCGAGGAGACAAACAGCGCGGTCAGCATTCGAGGCGCCTTTGCCCAAAGCGGCACTGCGGTCGCGGCGAGCAGTGCGCCGGTGTAGGCGGCCACCATGGCACCCAAGGGGATTGCCGCGAGATGCAACGCTTTGGACACCGGCCCAGACCGCGTCGGCACCCACCCAACCCGGCCTTGGAGCGAGTCATGCGCCACAGCGAGCCCGACCACACCTCCGAACGCCGTCAGCGCCCATGAGCCGACCGACATCGGGGAGCGCAACTTCAGCACCCGAAGCATGTTGAGGAACCGCGTCGGCTTGCCAAGATCAAGGATCAAGAGGACCGGGCAAATGAGCATCGTGAGGAGCGCGATGCCATAGGCGTGTCGTGCCACGGACTGCCGCTGACGGGTGGGTTGGAGAGAAGCAATAGCCCCGATGATGCCCGACGCCGCACCGATCCCGCCGACGAAGAAGTACCAGATCACCAACCACTTCCAGTGGGGACGATGGATGACCGGGACATGCTCATACGTCTTCGGCCCGTCGTCGCGCTTCTTGCGTCGTTCCTGTCGTGGCTCGGTCATGACCGTTTCCCGAAGATGCGCAGTGCAGCAATCGTGAACGCCCCGGCCACTGCAAGCCCGGCACCCAGCGCTGGCCATGCCCTGGTCGACGGCAGCCCTGGCTGGGCCGGCAGGTGGAACGTCTCCGGCTCATCGGTGAGCACGAAGAGGGCGTTCAATCCGCCGATGCCCCCGGTGCCGCCGAGAGCCGCGTCGCCGTACACCTGAGCATGCGCGATCCCCCGCTGCTTCAGGGTGGCGACACGCGCATGGGCGTCCTCGAGCAGCTCGGTCATGGGCCCGAAGCGAATGGATTCCGTCGGGCAGGAGGTGGCGCAGGCGGGTTGTAGTCCGCCGCGCAATCGGTCGTAACACAGGGTGCACTTCCTTGCGGTCCGATCCCCGAGGTGTCCGAGTTGGGGCACCCCGAAGGGGCAGGCGGGGACGCAATACCCACAGCCGTTGCAGACATCCTGTTGAATATAGACCGAGTCGAATTCAGTTCGGATGATCGCCCCGGTGGGGCAGGCTTCCATGCAGCCCGCGTGGACGCAGTGCTTGCAGACGTCGCTGAGCATCAACCAGGCGACGGAGTGATCGACGTCGATGGTGGGCCGCTCAACGAATGCGACATGCCGCCAAGTGGTGTCACTCAGGTCGAGGGTGTGGTCATAACTCTGCCCGGAGAGTGTTCCGTCACCGTCGGCCGGGAGGTTGTTCCACTGCTTACACGCAACTTCACATGCCTTGCAGCCGATGCAGAGACTGGCATCCGTGAGGAACCCGTAGGCGTGCGATCGGTGCGTGGTCATGGCGTGCCCTTATCGATCGGTTCCGCTTTTCGCTGGGGTTGTCCGGTGAGGGGGCCAGCGAGGCCGAGGCGCTGGGGCAGCTCAATCAGCGCCTCGGGCGGCTTCGGGCTGATCTCAATCCCTTGATCAACGGCCCGCTCACTGTGCCAGCGCCTC
>JAPOLF010000331.1 GCA_029977305.1 bacterium
CCCCGCAGCCGTCTCGATCAACCCCTCCCCTTTGGCAACATGGAGCAAAAAGGCGAGGTAGCCGGCAAAGCGTTCCTCATCTGATGGCCACCACGCCTCGAGCAACCGTCGACGATGAGCCCGCGTCGGTTCATGACCGTCGGTCCATACATGAGCTTGAATGTCCCGCAGCAGCGTGAGCAGATCCCACGCCACAGCATGCTCCGGGCGAGTAGGTGCTGCGACCACATTGAGCGACACCTCGGGAAGATCAACGCGCGCAACTGGCGCGTGCACCGGCGGGGAGAGGATCTCCCCGGGAATGAACAGCAGACGCGCCCCGTCTTGCGCCCACGAGGGCCACACCAGCAGCTGTTGCTCCAACCGTGCCAGCGTGGCCCGACGGTGGGTGACCGTCGAGGGATCGTCTCCCAGCAAGCGCGCTCGCTCGACCGCATCATCGAGCAAGGCACGTCCGCCGGCGGAAGCAATAGCCTGATAGATGATCGCCGCTTCGTTGCCCAATCCCTCCGTCATGATCTCAACGGCGCGCGCATCGGTCACCTGCTTCAACAACCGCGCGACGAGTTCCTTGCGCGGCGTCGCCCCTGCGACCACCGTCAGTCCCCACTCTCTTGCGGCATCCTCCAATTCACCGTCTTCCAACCATTCAAGGAGGACCGCGAGCGGCACCTGCGAGCGATCACCCAAGGCGATCTCAGTCTGCACCCGCTGCACGACCGAGGAGATCTCGCGCGACATCACGACGCGCGGCATCTCCCCGACGGGCAGCGGGTCCCCCTCGGGGTCCCGTGCGATCAACCCGGCTCGATGAAGGGCATTTGCCGCCTCACGGGTGCGTTCAAGCTCCCAACCGAGCGATTCGGCGATCTCAGGCGCCGTCATCACCACTTCGCGCTGATCGACCAGATATGCCGCAAGGGAGGCGAGATCGGGATCGGCGTCTGCAAACCATTCCCGAACCGCCACCGGATCGGTGAGCGTGCGGTAGACGGCGGTCACCAACCCCGCGCGATCTCGCGAGGCCGGGCCCAGTCGCCACTCGGTGGCGATCCGGCTCAGGTCAGCCTCGCTGCGGGCATTCAATCGACTCAGCAGATTTCTGGCGGCCATGCGCGTCTCCACCGATGTCCGAGGCTCGCCCCATCTTACCCAACCGGTGCGAGCGTCAGCGTCGCCCCATGGTGGACAGTCGCCCATCACTCGGGGATGATTTCGGGAGACGGCCCCGCGATCACCGAGGAGAATCACCGTGCAAGCTTGGCAGTCATCGCCTGATGTGATCGTGATCGGTGCAGGCGTGAACGGGTGTTCCATCGCCTACCGCCTCGCCGCGGACGGCCATCGCGTCCTCCTCTTGGAGCGCCGCGGGATCTGCTCGGGGGCCTCCGGCCGGAACGGCGGGGTGGCTGGAGGCGGATTATCGATGCACGCCCACTCCGCGGCTGGCAAAGCCGTGTACGCAATCACCAAGACCAACCTCGAGATGCTCAAGGTGCTCAACACCGAATTGGAAACAGATTTCCAACTAGTGCTCCCCGGCACGCTCGACATCATCACCACCGAGGATGAACTCGCGCATCTCCAACCCTCGGTGGCGGAGCAGCAGCAAGCGGGGATTCCGATCGAACTGCTGGGCCCAGAGCAGGCCCGCGACATCATGCCGCTGCTCCGGCACGATGTCCTCGGAGCAGCCTACGCGCCCGGTCGCGGCCATCTCTGGCCGTTCGCCTTGGTGCACGGGTTCGCCAACGCCGCCCGCCGTCATGGTGCCGTGATCCGAACATGGACACCCGTGGAGCGTCTGCATATCGTCGACGGCCGCGTTACCGGCGTGGTCGCCGATGGCGAAATCATCTCGGCACCGGCGGTGGTGCTCGCCACCAATGCCTACACCCC
>JAPOLF010000332.1 GCA_029977305.1 bacterium
CGATCGCCATGGCCTCCTTCCAGAGGCTCTTCACGTCGATACACTCACCTCGCGCGGCCGCCACCGCTGCTTGGCCAAGCAGAAGCGTCGCCGCCCGCTGCTTCACCTCGGCGCTCCCGGATGGCAACCCACGCTTGAGCGTTGCGAGAGCCGCACGCCAATCACCGCGATCCGACTGGAGCCGGGCTTTCAGGAGCAGGGCCTCCTCGTCGTTGGGGCGCAGTCGGAGGGCGATGCCAACTTCTTCCCATGCCTGCTTCTCGGCGCCGGGCACACCCATGATGCCTTGCTCGGCAAGCATCACCGCGAACTGCGTCCGGATCTCAGGGTTCTCCGGCATCAACTTGGCGGCCTGTCGCATCTCATCGACGGCGTCCGCAAGCAACCCCATGTTGAAGTACGCGAGGCCCAACCCGTAGTGGGCAGCCGGATCCCGCGGATCAGCTTTCAGCTTCTGGCGGAACTCCCCGATCTTCTCGTTGACCAGTGCCCGATCGATCGAGGCGAGGTTCAATGGTTCGTGATCGACTCGGATCGCCACCAGCGACCCACAGTACAGGCAGTGCGATGCCTTCTCGGTCAGCGGAGCACCGCAAACCGGGCAATTCATCGCTTCGATGATCGGCATCCTGTCACCTCGCATCCGTCCACGCAATTGAACAGCAGATGCGGGATGTTTGCTCAGCCCCCCGAATCCCCCTCGAGGGTCGGCCTAGGACCAGCGGAGATTCGGGATGACGTGCTTGCCGTAGGCCTCGATGAAGGCTTCTTGGGTGCGGGCCACGTTGTGGATGTAGATCTCGTTGAAGCCGAGGTCGATGAAGTGCTGCAGGTGCGCCACGTGCTCGTCCAGATTCGGGGTCATCAGCACGCGGTTCTTGTAGTTCTCGGCGCGGACCAGTTTGGCCATCGCCTCGAAATCCTCTGGATCGCGGATGTCGGCCTTGGGGAAGGGCATGCCGCCGTTCGGCCATTCCCGGATCGCCATCTCGGTCGCCTCGGCCTCTGACGACGCGAAGGAGACCTTGACCTGCAGCATGCGCGGCATGGTGTTCGGGTCCTTCCCCGCCTCGCGGGCGCCCTCCTCGAACTTGCCGAGCAACATCTTCAGCTTCTCGTCCGCCGCGCCAACCGTGATGATCCCATCGGTGAACTTGCCGGTCCGCTTCGCCATCACCGGGCCGGAGGTCGCGACGTAGATCGGCGGCGGCGCATCGGGCAGCGTGTAGAGCTTGGCGCTCTCCATGTTGAAGTGGGTGCCCTTGTGCTTGATCTTCTTGCCGGTGAAGAGCGCCTGGATGATGTCGATCGACTCCATCAGCCGCTCGAGGCGGACCGGGGCCTCCGGCCAGTACTCCCCGACGATGTGCTCGTTCAGTGCCTCGCCCGCGCCAAGACCGAGGTAGAAGCGGCCCGGGTACATCGCCTCGAGCGTCGTCGCGGCCTGAGCAAGCACGGCAGGATGGTAGCGGTACCCGGGAGGTGTCACACCGGTGCCGAAGCGCATATTGGTCGTCGCGCCGAGCGCCCCCATCCACGACCACACAAACGCTGAATGACCCTGCGACGGCACCCACGGATGGAAGTGATCCGACGCCATCACCGAGCTGAACCCAACCTGCTCCGCCTGCTGGCAGAACTTCAGCAGGTCCGTCGGATGGAACTGCTCGAACGACGCGGCATACCCAACAACACCCATCACATCCTCCTACCGGAACAAATCCTCTGCGGCGTTCCTGACGAGATCCCGACCCCGCCCATGCGGAGCCTCGAACGACGGTTCATATCCGCGCACCAGGACCACCGGGCGCGCCGCGATCTTGTGCATCACCAACTCGGCTGCGGCGGCGAGTTCGTCCGCCACGGC
>JAPOLF010000333.1 GCA_029977305.1 bacterium
GCCAGTGGAGATCGCCTGGTAACCGGCCTGGCCGTGAGATGCCGGGCACTTGGTCTGCCACCAACAGGATCGCCCCCAGTGTCGCAATGATCAGGCCTAGAACGACGAGTAGTTTCGCGAAGCCAGCGGCATCCATGGGCATGACGTCTGTCTACTCGGCGATGTTGTCGTCGATCCCAGTGGCAATCTGGAACACGATCATGAACAAGCCAGCCAAGAGCGCCATGATGACGAAGATCGCCAGCACGGTGATGCCTGCCTGGGCAATTCCGGTGAGAATCTCCATCGCACCACTCCACTGATCTCATTCAATGGGCGTTCCCGCCCGCGTTCCGCTGGGTCAAGTATAGCCGGGACGGGGTTTGCACCTCGTCCCGGCCGATTTGTCACGGATTCACCGGCATCCGGGGCCGTTACGCCACAACCGGCGCTCCGCTCAAGTTGGCATGGAACACCAGTTTGCCGTTCTCGGCGTCGATGGTGACCGTCTCGCCATCCCGCAGGTTGCCGCCGAGGACCATGCGGGCAAGTTCATCGAGGACCTGCTTCTGAATCAGTCGCTTCAACGGGCGCGCCCCATACGCCGGGTCATATCCGAGGTTGGAGATCAGTTCCCGCGCCGCTGGCGTCGCCACCAGCGAAATCTGCCGATCCGCCAGCCGCTTCCGCACGAGGTCCAATTGGATCTCGACAATGTCCCCGAGTTGCTCGCGGGTCAGCGGCTTGAAGATGATGATCTCATCCACCCGGTTCAGGAACTCCGGCCGGAAGTTCGCGCGTAGGGCGTCCATGACTCCCTCTCGCATCGCTTCCTCCTGTCCCGGCCCGAGGGTCATGATGTACTGCGACCCGAGGTTGCTGGTCATGATGATGACCGTGTTTCGGAAGTCGACCGTTCTCCCCTGCCCGTCGGTGGCGCGGCCGTCATCGAGAATCTGCAGCAGGACGTTGAAGACATCCGGGTGCGCCTTCTCGATTTCGTCGAGCAGGATCACGCTGTAGGGCCGACGGCGCACCGCCTCGGTCAGTTGGCCGCCCTCCTCATAGCCGACGTACCCCGGAGGCGCCCCGATCAGGCGACTGACCGAGTGCTTCTCCATGTATTCCGACATATCAATCCGGATCATCGCCTGATCATCGTCGAACAGGAACTCGGCGAGGGCCCGCGCCAGCTCGGTCTTCCCGACGCCGGTCGGCCCGAGGAAGATGAAACTGCCCAGCGGCTTGTTCGGGTCCGAGAGTCCGGCCCGCGACCGGCGGATAGCATTTGCCACCGCGGTGATCGCCTCGTCCTGCCCGATGACGCGCGCGTGCAACCGCTCCTCCATGCGGAGGAGCTTCTCGATCTCGCCTTCCATCATCCGGCTCACCGGCACACCGGTCCACCGGCTGACGACCTCGGCGATGTCCTCCGCATCGACCTCCTCCTTCAGCAGGCGATCGCCAGCCTCTGAGGTCTGCGCCTTGGTCTCGACTTCGGCCAGTTTGGTCTCGAGCTCGCGCAGCTTGCCGTATTGCAGCTCGGCCGCGCGATTGAGATCGTAGGCACGCTGCGCCTGCTCGATCTCGATCTTGGTGCGATCGATCTCCTCGCGGATCTGGCTGACCGAGGTCAGTGCCTGGCGCTCACCCTCCCAGCGTGCACGCAGCGCATCACGCTGCTCGCGGAGATCGGCGAGTTCCTTCTCGAGATTCTTCAACCGCTCCTGCGAGGCGGTGTCCTTCTCCTTCTTCAGGGCTTCGCGCTCGATCTCGAGCTGCATGATGCGGCGCTCGGCCTCATCCAGTTCGACCGGCATCGAGGTGATCTCCATGCGGAGCTTCGAGGCCGCCTCGTCGACGAG
>JAPOLF010000334.1 GCA_029977305.1 bacterium
GGCAGTAGCGGCTCGCGCAGCAGAGGATTGTCCAACAGATAGATCTGGCCCGCTGAGAGGTAGTTGGCGGCCCTCCCCCAGGCGTCGATCAGCTCGAGCTGAGACGCATCGAGAATGTCGGGGCCCAGCAACGTTTCGGTCATCAGATGCCCTGTTCTACTTCTGCCGCGGTTGGCTCGCGTGGGGTGTCGACCGGGTGGCTGGCGGACTGTTTGGGCTGTGCGGGCAGGCGCAGCCGCCGAAGGAGAAGCGCATTGATGGCGACGATCGCGCTGGACCCCGACATGGAGATAGCGGCGATCTCGGGGCTGAGCATGAGTCCGACGCCTGCGAAGACTCCGGCGGCGATGGGCAGCGCGATGGCGTTGTAGCCTATCGCCCAGCCCAAGTTTTGCCGCATCTTTCGCACAGTTCCTTTGCCGATGCGCAATGCGATCGCAACATCCAACGGATCGGAGCGCATCAGGACGACATCGGCGGTCTCGATCGCGACATCGGTTCCTGCACCGATGGCGATGCCGAGGTCAGCTTGTGCGAGAGCCGGTGCGTCGTTGACTCCGTCGCCCACCATCGCCACCTTCTTGCCAGCAGCCTGCAGCTCCGCGACCTTGGCAGATTTGTCCTGCGGGAGCACCTCGGCGATGACCGTGTCGATGCCCAGCATCGTGGCGATCCGTTGGGCTGTCGCCTCGTTGTCGCCGGTCAGCATGGCAACCTCGATGCCGGCGCCGTGGAGAGCAGTGATCGCCGCTTGGGCGGTATCCCGGGCAGCATCGGCTAGCGCGATCACACCTGCTGCTTTCCCGTCAACGGCGACGAGCACCGCGGTGCGTCCGGTAGACGCCAACTTCTCGCGCTGGTCGGCGATCGCGCTGATGTCGACACTTTCGGCTGCCATGAGTTTCCGGTTGCCGACTAGCACCCGCCGACCGCGGACTGTGGCGCCGGCACCATGTCCAGGGACGTTGCGGAACTCGGTGGCCGCGATCTTCTCGGCGCCTTGGGCTGCGGCGTAGGTGACGACCGCTGCGGCGAGGGGATGCTCGGATTCCCGCTCAACCGCTGCCACTAACGCCAGGAGTTCTTGGCGGGGGATGCCTACTTCGATGAAGTCCGTCACCTCCGGCTCGCCTTTGGTGAGGGTGCCGGTCTTGTCCATGACGACCGTGTCAATATGGGCCGCCGATTCCAGCGCTGCGGCGTTCTTGAACAGCACGCCACGTTTGGCGCCGAGGCCGGTTCCCACCATGATCGCGGTCGGGGTTGCCAGGCCGAGGGCGTCAGGACAGGTGATGACCACCACGGTGATGGCGAACAGGAGTGCGGCCTGGGGTGTTGCGCCGAGGAGCAGCCACGCGGCAAAGGTGAGGCTGCCGCCGATGAGGGCGACGAGCACCAGCCAGAACGCGGCACGGTCAGCGAGGCGTTGGCCGGGAGCTTTGGAGTTCTGTGCTTCCTGGACCAGGGCGACGATTTGCGCCAGGGCGGTGTCGGCCCCAACCATGGTGGCTCGAACCCGCAGGGTTCCGGTGGTGTTCACCGTCGCGCCGATGACCGCAGACCCGGTCGACTTCGCCACCGGCAGGCTCTCGCCGGTGACCATTGATTCGTCGACATCCGAGTCGCCCTCCTCGACCGTTCCGTCGGTCGGGATCTTCGCGCCCGGGCGAACGAGCAGCAGATCCCCGGGCACCACCTCGGCGGTGGGGACTTCGACCGGCTCGCCATTGCGGAGGACGATGGCTCGCGCGGGTGCGAGTTCGAGCAGGGTGCGGATGGCGTCGTTCGCGCCGCCGCGGGCACGCATCTCGAACCAGTGCCCGAGCAGCACGAAGGTGGCC
>JAPOLF010000335.1 GCA_029977305.1 bacterium
CGGACAGGGTCTCTCGACCCATGCCTACCTGGCGGACATCACCGTTCCGCGCTTCCGCGGCGCGTACACCGGGATGCTCAACGTGGTGCTCGCCGTCGTCGCCCTGACGCCGATCCTCGGCGGCGTGATCATCGGCCGGCGAGGCTTCGACGCCCTTTTCGTGCTGCTGATCGCCCTCGGGATCATCGCGGTGTTCATCAGCGGATTCCTGCCGAACACCTTTGTGCGCTCACCGCAGGGACGCGCCTCGAGCGAGAGCCTGATGGAATCTTCCGCGCGGGCCACCCGCTGAGGTCATGCGGACGGCATCGCCGGTCGAACGAAGGCCAGAGCGCGGCGGAAGCGCGCCAACACATCGTCGATCGTGGCCTCATCCATGGCCGTCGTGGTGTTCCATGCCATGCGCGGTGCACACGCCACGCCTTCGTTCAACAACGCGAGGTGCAGCAGCCGTGTCACGTCTTTGCTGACGGCCGCTGATTCCCGATAGTTGGTCACCTGATCCGCGCCGAGGTGAAGTCCGACAAATGATCCGAACCCGGTGGTGGTGGCGCGCACCCCCGCCTCTCGCGCCGTGGCACCGAGGCCGGTGCGGAGACGGTCACCGAGGTCGTTGATGCGATGCACCTCAGAGGCCGGATACGCCTCCATCGCGGCGACTCCTGCCGTCATGGTGATCAGGTTGCCGTTGAAGGTCCCGGACTGCCACAGCGGCGTCGCGCTGTGGGGGTTGAACTGCTCCATCACCGCGGAGCGGCCGCCGAACCCACCGACGGGGAAGCCCCCGCCGATGATCTTGGCAAAGGTGGTGAGATCAGGGCGAATCCGATAGTGCTCCTGCATGCCGCCAGGCATCAGCCGGAACGACATCACCTCGTCAAAGATGAGCAACGATCCGTTCTCGACCGTCAGCGCCCGCAGCGTCTCGAGGAACGCGCCGTCGGCCATGATCATGCCGCCGGCGCCCATCACCGGTTCGACGATGACTGCGGCGATCTCCTCCCCCCGCTCGCGGAAGATCCGCTCGGCGCACTCGATGCAGTTGTACGGGATGACTGCAACATTCTCGACCGTGTTCACCGGTACGCCCGGGGTGTCGAGCAGCGCGAGTGGTGCACCGGCATCACCGGCGCGCTCGTCGCCGAGGGCCGGGTGCACGCTCACCTCGATGTCGTCGTAGGTGCCGTGGTATCCACCTTCCATCTTGACGATCAGATCGCGCCCGGTGAATGCACGCGCCGCACGCAGGGCGTTCATCACCGCCTCGGTACCGGAATTGCAGAAACGGACAAGATCCACCGAAGCCACTCGCTCAGTCATGATCTCGGCGAGGCGGGTCTGCGCCCGATTGGGATTCGGGAAGGCCGTCCCCAACCCGACCTGCGCCTGCACGGCGCGAGTCACATCAGGGTGTCCGTGCCCGTGGATCAGGGAGGTGTAGTTATTGACGAAGTCGTACAGCTCGTTGCCATCGGCATCGATGAAGATGCAACCGCGCCCTTCTTGGACGTCGAGCGGATACGGTTGATGGAACGCAATGGTGCGGGTGTCACCGCCGGGCATCACTTGGGCGGCTCGCTCGTGCAGTTCGCGCGAGACGGGCGTGCGAGCGCGATAGGCGGCGAGGACCGCGGATTCGACCTCGGCACGCTGACCGTCGACACGGGACTCGTAGACCATGGCCATGGGGACTGCCTCCTCGCTCGCTGCGCACCGATTGCACGGATTCTGAGAACCACGGGAACCAGTGTCAAGACGCGAGTACCATAGAGAACTGTCATCAGCGGATCATGCGGTTAGTGAGGCGACGTTGAACCTACCGGATTTCGCGCTTG
>JAPOLF010000336.1 GCA_029977305.1 bacterium
CGGTCATAGACCCCCGCCTCGACGAGCGCCGGCTCGTACGCCTTGGCCAAACCGGATTCGGGAGTGGGGGAGTCGCTCATCAAGACCTCGGAGACATCCATCGCGGCAAGCAGTCGCCCGATTGTCCGGCATATCGCGTTATACCGTCGAGAGTGCTAACTCAAAGTCACGATCTGCCAGACCGCGGACAAGCCGACCCATCCGGCCGCGTGCACACCGGTTCCGCCGCCGCCACCGGCACCCCCGCCGCCCGCAGCAATCGCGCCGTCGCGCACAGCGGCAGCCCGATCACGGCGCTCCAACACCCCACCACCTCGGCGACCAACCCGCCACCGATCCCCTGCACCGCATAGGCCCCCGCCTTGTCGCGTCCCTCGCCGGTGCCCACATATGCTTCGATCTCCGCCTCGGTCAGCACCCGAAACCGCACGATGCTCGGCACCACCGCTGTCTCACAAGCGCCGGACATTGCCCGCACCACTGCAACCCCGGTCCACACCGTGTGCGGCCGTCCGGAGAGCGCTCGCAGCATCTCTCGCGCCTCGGCATCGTCCACCGGCTTCCCGAGGAGGCGATCGTGCAGCGCGACCACGGTGTCCCCGCCGATCACCACGGCATCACCGTCCGCGGTCGCAGCCACCGCGCGAGCCTTCTCCGATGCCAATCGGACCGCCAACACCTCGGGCAGCTCGCCGATCAACGGCGACTCATCGACAACGGCGACCCGCACCGTGAACGGCACCTCCAGCCGCGCCAGCAGCGCTGCCCGCCGCGGCGAACCCGATGCCAGCACCACCGCTCGATCGCCCATGTGCCCCTCCCGTGCTCGCCCGTTGCAATCCCATTCTGGCCGATTTGGGGGATGATGGAACCGCGCGCGCTCCGATAGGGTTCTCACATCAAGGAGTGCGATAGATACGAGGAGGCCCCATGTCCACCCCGATCAGCCGCCGATCGCTCATTCGCGCCTCCGCTGGAGCCGTGCTGGCCCCAACTCTTGCTGCTCCAGCTGGTGCCGCTGCCGCCGAAGTCGTCGTCGTCGGTGCAGGCATCGCCGGCCTCAAAGCTGCCACCGATCTCCATGCCGCCGGGTACCAGGTCACCGTGCTCGAGGGCCGCGATCGCATCGGTGGTCGTGCATGGACCTACGACGGCACCAACGGCGACCTCGGCAACGGCGTCTCGGTCGACCTCGGCGCCGCCTGGATCCACGGCCTCCGTGATACCAATCCCATCGCCGCCATCGCCCACCAAGAAGGCTGGCAGCTCGCCGAAACCAACTGGGATGACGGCGACCTCTACATCGAGCGAGCGGGCGATGTCTCCCAAGTCGGCAACAGCGCGGTCAATCGCACATGGGCGATGTACAAAGAGGTCCTCGCCGCCGCACGCCGCGCCGCGGATCGTCGCAGCCGTGACCAATCACTGCAGACCGCCATCGACGCTGAACTCGGCCGCCGGTCACTCTCGCCCACCGATGAGCAACTCGTCCGCTACTGGGCCTCCTCCGAGATCGAATACGACTACGCCGGGGCACTCAGTGACCTCTCCGCGTGGTGGTTTGACAACGACAAGTATCTCGGTGGCTCCGCCGAGGCAATCGTCGAGCAGGGGTATCGGCAACTCGTCGATCTCCTCGCCGACGGCCTCACCATTCGCACCGGCACCACCGTGAAACAGGTCACCCACGACCGTCGCGGCGTCACCCTCCGTCTCGCAGACGACGAGACCATCACCGCAGACGCCGCGATCGTCACCATCCCCCTCGGGGTGTTCAAGCAGAGCCCTTCGGCAACCGCCGGCATCACCTT
>JAPOLF010000337.1 GCA_029977305.1 bacterium
ACACCGGCGCCCACCACCAACACCTTCGCTGGCGTGATGGAGCCGGCCGCCGTGGTCAGCATCGGGAAGAACTTGGGCAGGTAGGTCGCCGCGAGCAGCACCGACTTGTACCCAGCCACCGTCGCCTGCGACGACAGCACATCCATCGTCTGGGCACGGGTGGTGCGCGGGATGGCGTCCATGCTGAAACCGGTGATCCCCTTCTTCGCCAGCGCGCTGGTGAGATCGGTGTCGGTCAGCGGGGAGAGCAGCGCGATGATGGCGGTGCCGTCCTTCAACGTCTCCGCCTCATTGACCCCATCGAGCTGCTGCGGGCGTTGGACCTTGATGATCAACTGCGCCTGCTGCACGACCTCGGACGCCGAGTTGGCGATGGTTGCGCCTGCCGCGACGTACTCCTCATCGGAGAACGATGAACCCATGCCGGCACCAGTCTCCACGACGACCTTTGCGCCGCCGCCGGTGAGGCGTTTCACCGCGTCTGGGATCAGCGCCACGCGCCGCTCACCGGGAGCGCGCTCCTTGAGCACGCCGATCACCACCGGCGCGCCTCCTTGTCCTCCATCTGTCATGTCGTTTTCGCCTCCACTTCCCGTCCCGCTCCTTCCCGATCCACCGATGGCGAGCGCACTCGCCGCTTCACCTCACAATCAGCGATGACTCATGCGTGCCGGGTCACCGAGATTTCGACCGCGATGCCATGGCGTTGAGGATCGCGAACCCCACGATTGCCGAGAGGATGGACCCAGCGAAGATGCCGACCTTCGCCGATGCCAGCAATGACGCGTCGTCAAAGGCGAGTTCGGCCACGAACAGCGACATCGTGAAGCCGATGCCACCCAAGATGGCCACGCCCCAGAGCAGGCTCCACGAACCGCCATCCGGCATGGCCGCAAGCCTCGCCTTGACAGCAACGAACGACGCCAAGGTGATCCCGATCTGCTTCCCGAGGAAGAGCCCGAGGAACACGCCAAAGGCGACGCGGTCGAAGTGCGGGGGCGAATCCCCGAAGAACGCGACCCCGGCGTTCGCCAACGCGAAGATCGGGATGATGACGAATGAGACCGGGGCGGCGAAGCGGCTCGCAACCTTTTCGAGTGGGCTTTGCAGGCCTTCGGTCAGCCGATCGATCTCATCGATGGCTGCCTGCTGGTTGATGTCGGCGATGTCATCCCGGACGCCATCGATGCCCTGCGCGATCTCACGCAATCGCGCGGGAACCGCCGCCAGATAGCCGGGCACATCGACCCGCGCCGTGGCGGGGATCGTCATCGCCAGCAACACGCCGGCGATGGTCGCGTGCACGCCGGAATCGAGCATGAAGAGCCACATCGCGATGCCGAGCACCGCGTACACCGGCAGGAAGTAGATGCCGAGACGATTGACAATGATCAGGAGGACGAACATCGCCATCGCCCAGAAAAACGAGGTGAGGTTGAGATCCGAGGTATAGAAGATCGCGATGACCACCACCGCACCGAGATCGTCGACGATCGCAAGTGCGGTGAGGAACACACGCAAGCCGTTGGGGATCCGGTTCCCCACCACGGCGAGGATCGCCAAGGCGAAGGCGATGTCCGTCGCCATCGGGATTCCCCACCCGTGTGCACCCGGATGACCCATGTTGAACAGGGTGTAGATGATCGCCGGGACAATCATCCCGACGAGCGCACCCGCGATGGGCAGGGCCGCCCGCCGCGGCGAGCGCAACCCCGATCGCGTGCGCCGCGGGCACGCCGCGAAAGCGCGACGCCGCCGCCTCGCGAGCGACGATGATCGCGCTCGTCGTGTTCGTGAGCATGTACAC
>JAPOLF010000338.1 GCA_029977305.1 bacterium
GATTGCTGATAACCGCATCGTAAAGAGTTGGACTCGCCGACTGGAACAAATCCCCCGAACTCCACGATCGACTTCACCTTGCCCTTGTTGATCATCACCGTCGCGTCTGTCCCACCCGGACAGGTCTCCACCCACGGCGCAAATCCGGAGACCGCCGCGCCATGGCGCAGGACCTCGCCGACCAACTCATCGCTCGGTCCGGCCTCCGCGCTCGCCAGAATCGCGCACGGCGGCCCACCCCCGAGCACCTCCACCGCGATGTCCTCGGCGGGGATCCCCGTCCGCGCCAGCACGGCCGCCCGCACTCCTGCCGCGATGCGCTCACGGATGGTGCTCACGTCACCATCTGCTGGGCGAGGGTGCCGACAATCGATCGTCGCCTCACACCAATCCGGTACCACATTGACACCGGTCCGCAGCACCGTCCGTCCCCCGTCGGAGCGATCGACTCCATCAATCCCGCCGCCGACGATCGTCGTCCCAAGCGCCAACGTGGCGGGTTCGAGCAGGGCATCGGCAAAGAGGCCGGCAAGTTCGGCATCGATCGCCTCCCGATCGCGGTCCAGCACGTGCAGCGCCTCCGCCATGCGGGTCACCGCGTTCACCCCGAGCGAGGGCGTCGCGGCGTGCGCTGCCTGTCCGCGGGTCTTCACCACCAGCTGCGCGATGCCGCGGTGCCCGACCACCGGCACGAACCCATAGGACCCGTCGAGCGCCACCCCCCAGATGCCACTGCGGTACCCATCGGGACCGATCGACGTCGGCCACAATCCGTGGCGATCGAGCCAACAGCCATCACCACCCGCAAGGGCGATCGCCCCGGACATGTCCTGCTCTTCGTCAATGACGAATCCGGTCACCAGCGTCCCGGAGAGTTTCAGCCCGTGTTCCTGCAGCATCCGCCCCAAGGCGACAGTCGCCAGCCACGCCACCGCCACCGGGCCCTTGTTGTCAAAACTCCCACGCCCGTAGACCACCGGTGCCGAAGACCACCCCCGCGTCTCCCACAGCCGCCCAAGACGGCGACGCACCGGACGCTCGATCGACTCACCGCCCACCTCCAGACGCACGCGGTCATTCCCGAGATAGGTCACCGTGCCGTCACTTGCCGCGAAGGGGTTTCCCCCCCACCACTGCTCCGCAGCGCCCGGCGGCACGGTGTCGGTGTGGGCATCGAGCCCCACCACCCGTCGTGGATCATCCCCCCCCGTCGCGATGACCGCCTCCCGCCCCGGTTCGACTTCGTCCGCATGACGGGTCACCCCCGCTGCCCCTGCGAGGCTCTCCCACAGCACATGCGCGACCGTTCCCGGTTCGGTGTGGCGCCCCTCATCACCGGTCAGGCTCGGCGTGCGAATGGTGGACCGGAGCAACGCCAATCCCTCCGCCTCGGCATCACGCACAGCGCGGTCAACGGCCGAGAGGAGGGATGTGTCGACGTTCATTTGCTCACCTCGTCCCCGCCGAACGGCTGGGCACGTCGGCGCTAGCTGTTGAAACCCGGCTCCGGATTGCCACCGGGCACCGGCGTCGGCTGAACATTGCCGCCGTCGGGCGGGATCACGATCACCTGCTCAGTGTCGAGGATCACCCGCGCCCCGGTTGGCCCGCTGACGGCGATATGCCCGTCACCAGCCGCAACCCACGATTGGGTCACCGGATCGTACCCGACAAGCGTCTGGCCCTGCGCGTTTTGAATGGC
This sequence comes from bacterium, assembly GCA_029977305.1. Taxonomy (GTDB): domain Bacteria; phylum Chloroflexota; class Chloroflexia; order Thermomicrobiales; family UBA6265; genus CADCWF01. Next base: position 1,703 of record JAPOLF010000338.1, read on the forward strand.
AGCATTCTGCTCGGTGATCGTCGGTGTGGGGGAGGGACCCGGCGTGTTGGTCGGGACCGGGGTAGGGGT
>JAPOLF010000339.1 GCA_029977305.1 bacterium
ATCCGCTGCGGACCTGGCAGGGCAGGCTCAAGGGCGCGGTGCACCTCTTCGGTCACGCACACGGCGCACTTGCGGACGAAGGCCGCAGCGGCGATGTCGGGGTCGACGTTCGCGGCATGGCGCCGATCGAACTCGAACGCCTGGTGTCGGAGTTCTCGGCACGGTCGATCGGAGTCTGAACACCGCCGAGCGATCGGGGGCCGCCGCCGAACGCCCGGTCATGGCTGCTCAGGCAGACTGCGGCGGTCGGTCCCGCCGCGAAGACTTCGAGCGCCGCTCAGGGCGAGGGAATCACACCCGGCAGCAGCTTCTCGCGGAAGAACCACCAGTCCTCTCGAAGTCCCTGAATGGACGGCTGCCGCCAGGCGCAGAGGGTGTTGGGGCTCTGGGTGTAGTTGTGTCCGAAGGTCTCGATCTGGTCGATCAGCGACTCGTCGGTCATCGCGTAGTACTCGGTCGATCCGTCGGAGTTGGACATCGTGATCGCGTCGGGCCGCCAGAACGCCGGCCAGTCGACCCAGCGAGGCTTGAGCGGATCGATGATCCAGCCCTGGTTGTTGTAGCCCACGCCATCATCTTCCACGATCGACAGCATGGTCTCGGCGGGGCGGGGCACCTGCGAAAGCGTCAGGGTCTCGAAGCTGCGAACATTGAGCCCCAGTCCCGGGCTGCAGGAGTTGAAGTTGCAGGGCCAGCTTCCGTAGTTGCCCAGATCGTCGGGGACGTTGCAGCCGAGGAACGCATTGAGGGCGTAGCTGCGAATGCGCCTCTTGGGGCTGCCTGCGGACTGGATGGTGTCGATGTCGGTGGCGAGGGCGGTGGGATCGTTGGGTGAGCGGTACACCATGACGTCGCCCACATAGGGGAACATCTTGCCGGTTTCGATCGCCTTCCTCTTCTCGGTGCCGTTGGGGTTCATGTTCGAACCCCAACTCTTCACCCAGCACTGGTTCGGGATGTTCACGTTCGAGCTGTAGGGCTGATAGGAACTCGGGCTGATGGTGCCGCAGGAGGTGGTGACGTTCTGGGTGCAGAACGGATCGGTCCGAGGACTCACCAGGCGTCCCTTGTTGTCGGTGGCGTAGGTGTTCCATCCGACCGCCAGCTGTCGCTGGTGCGCCATGCAGCGCATGGTGCGGGTCAGGTCCACCACCTTGCCGGTCGCCGCGAGGATCAGCGCAATCACGATCACGATGACGGTGATGACCACCAGGAGCTCGGTCAGCGAGAAGCCGCGATGGCTCGGAGAGGCGGTTCGGGTTGGACTCATGAGACGCTCCTGAGGGATTCGGTGCCGAACCGAAGGCGGCGCCGAACCCGGAAAGACTACATCGGCGGACCGAGATTCCTCTCGGCACTTCCAAGAGTCCGCGTCGATGGTTCGGCGGATCCCCCACTTTCTCCCCAGACCCGGCACAATCGCCTCGGCCTCACCCCGGGGGGCGCGGGGCAAAAATGCGAAAGGCCGGCGGAGCCGGCCTTTCGGGAGATCGAGACGGGCGAGCGGATCACCCCGTCCAGTTGCCAAGCACAATCGCGAGATCCGAGCCGTTGACATCGCCGTCTCCGGTGATGTCCGCGATGGGATCGGCGGTGCCCCAGGCACCAAGGAGAATCGAAAGATCGGTGCCATCGACGACTCCGTCGTCGTTGAGGTCGCCGGGAATCGAACTGCCGCCGCAGCCGAAGTCGCCGGAGAGCTCGACGTACCACTGGTTGTTCGGGAAGCCGATCAAGGCGAG